>CAYNOF010000148.1:0-1189 GCA_964398335.1 uncultured Rhizobiaceae bacterium | reverse complement strand
GTCCTGCCAGTGCCGCCGGCTGCCGCAATCGCGCGCGGCGTGCAGCAGCCAGGCGAAGCGCCAGCCGAAGCCGCCCGCGGGAATCGGCAGGGCGACCTTGTTGGGCCAGGAGCGCTCGAGCTCGGTCACGGCGAAGGCCATGCCCCAATCTAGGCGCAACCTCGGCCGATCGGGAGGGTTCAGATTGGGCAACCCGACGGAGTCCCGCCATGAAGACCCTGCTGCTCGGCGCCCTGGCCGCGCTCGCTTTCGCCGCCGCCGCCTCGGCGCAGACATCGCCCCCGCTGACCGACGCCCAGTTCGTCGAGAAGGCGGTCGTCGGCAACCGCTTCGAGGTCGAGTCGAGCCGGCTGGCGCAGAGCAAGCTCACCGACGCCAAGCTCAAGCAATTCGCGACCATGATGGTCGCCGACCACGGCAAGGCGCTCGAGGATCTGCAGAGCGCGGCGGGCGGCATGAAGGCGACCCTGCCCGACAGGCTGGACGTGCCGCACCAGACCGAGCTCGATGCGCTGAAGGCCAAGAGCGGCGCCGATTTCGACGCCGCCTACAAGGCCGACATGAAGCGCGGGCACACCGACACGCTGGCCCTGCTGCAGGCGCACCAGCGGAACGCCAGGGACACCGGGATCAAGGCATGGATCGACAAGACGCTGCCCGTCGTGCAGCGCCACAAGGACATGATCGACAGGATGTAGGCGGCGTCAGAGCAGGTCGCGCGGGATGACGCTGATCCAGCGCCAGTTATAGACCCGCTCGTCGCTCTCCCAGGCCTCGAGCGTCGCGGCGAGCAGGAAGGCATCGCGCGTGCAGGTCATCCGGGTCGAGCTGTCGATGCGCACGCGCCAGCCCGCGCGCGCGATGGTGTCGCGCCGCTGCATCTCGATTGCCGCCGACAGCGGATCGCCGTCGTCGAGCTCGGACTTGAAGTCGTAGTGCGAACCGAGCTCGAGGCCCAGGCGGTCGATGCGGGTCACGCCGGGACCGAGCTTGGTCGTATGCTCGGCCGCGGCCATCTGCGGCGGCGGGAAGGGCGGCACGATCTGCTCCCGTACCGGCCGCACCGGCAGCGAGAGCGCGCCGTCGAGCACCGTCACCGTCGCCATCTCGGGCGCCGGCCAGACCATCGGCCAGTAGCTGGTCGACAGCGCCAGCCGGATGCGATGCGAGGAGACCGGCGCGCCGGACG
>CAYNOF010000147.1:0-4993 GCA_964398335.1 uncultured Rhizobiaceae bacterium | reverse complement strand
TCGACTTCACCGAGAAGAAGAAGCGGCCGTTGAAGGCACGATCGCGCGCCTGCACGGCGCGCCACGCCGTCTCGGCGTCGGGCATGGCGGCCTGGGTGGTCGGGAAGGCCAGCACCGAAGCGGTCGGCTGGCGCGGGGTGGCGATGGCCTGGGCCATGGGGGCGGTGTTGCTCATGCTCCAGAGTTAAGACACCGCCGCCAGCGCCGCTATCCGCGCCTTGCGGCCATATCCGTTACTGCCGGCGCGGCATGTTGGGCATCTGCATGCGCTGGGCGTCGGGCGGCACGACGAACAGCGCCGCGTCCTGCGGGCGCCGCTCCAGCCGCACGACTTCCCACATGGCCTCGTTGGTCTGCCCGTCGACCGCCTTCAGCGGAATACCGTCGGGCGTGACGCACGCCTTGGACTTCTTGCCGTTGTGCTCGGCCAGCCACCAGTCGCACGACTCGCCCAGGATACGGTCGGTGCCGATGCGCTCGCCCTTCATGTTCCACAGATCCGTCGGCCCGGAATTGGCGGCCGAGGCCTGGCTGAGATCGATCTCCATGGCCATCTTGGTGCCCGGCGCCGGCTCCATCACCATGGTCGCCACCTTGCCGTTGCGCTCCATGAGCATGTAGCCCTTCATGCCCATGTTATCGACATCGACGCGCATCTTGCCGCTGTGGTGACGCATGACGGTCGTCATGCCCTGCGCCTGGCCGGCGGACGCGGCGACGATCTTGCCCTCGAGCATGAAGTCGACGGTGGGGAACGGCAGCTGCACCTGCGCCGAAGCGGCCGAGGCGATGAGCGCGACGGCGGCAGCTGAGGCAAGGCGGACGAAGAGGCGCATAGCGGGCTCCGAAGGGCGTGAAGCGTTGACGTCAGCTTTCGTTCGGTCGCGGCATGTTGCCCATACGATGGCTCATCTGGCGACCGCCGTAAATGTGGACGTGAAAGTGGAAGACGATTTGGCCGCCATTGGGGCCGTGATTGGCGACAAGGCGGTAGCCCAGCGGATCCAGCCCCAGCGCCCTCGCCGTGGCGCCGACGGCACGCCAGAAGCCGATCACCAGCGCGTCCGGCGCCGAGGCGGCGAAATCGACGTTGGACACGTATTCGCCCTTGGGGATCACCAGCACGTGAACCGGCGCCAGCGGGTTGATGTCGTGGAAGGCGAGCGCGAACTCGTCCTCGTAGACCTTCCTGCACGGTAATTCGCCGCGCAGGATGCGCGCGAAGACGTTGTTGCGATCGTAGGTCATCACCGGCCTCCGGCAGCGCCGCCGGAGCGGACGGATCAGCCGCTCTGCGCCCGGCGGAACGGTTGCTCGGGCGGCACGATACCGATCCCGCGCGAGTTGTCGACGACGATGCGGCCTTCCTTGGCGGCGTGATAGAGCTCGAGGATCTCCAGCCAGCGCCGCCGGTCGGCGGCCTCGTCCTCGGCCGGCACCATGGCCTCCGGCGCCTGCGGTGGCAGTGTCGGCGCGACCTCGATCGGCTCGAACATGTCGCGTTCGATCATGCGTGCGAGCTGCCAGGGCGAGAGCGGTGCGCAGTGAATATCGCCGCGGTCGAAGGTCACGGTATCGTTGGGGTAGATCGGCGACACGACGGTGCGCCGGCGCACCCAGCCATGCTGCTCATCCCGGCGTGCCAGAAGGGTGATGTCCAGGAATGAGCCGCTCGCGATGCCGCAATGATTGGCCAGCGGCGACGGGATGATCAGGCGATGATCGGCGCCGAAGTGCGCATCGAAGGCGTCGCTGCGGGCGATCGGCGCCGGCGCACCGGGCCGGCTGACGCTGTCGAGCCGGCACTGCAGCAGGCCATGCTTGCCGATGATGGGCGACAGCGTCGCGGGGAGATGAACGTGAAAGCGGTCATCGTAGTAGTACACTTCTACGCCGCGCAGCTGTGCGCCCATGCACCGGCCTACCCAGACTCGTTGTTGGCGGCTTCTTGTTGACCCCATCCGGCCGATCGGGGGGGTATCGGCCGGAGAACCGCCCAGCGGAAGGAGGAGGACAACCGCCGGACGTGCGAAACCGCAGTTGTGCTGAAGTTACCAGAACCCAATCGATCAGGCAAGTGAAGAAAAACGCCTAATCCCTTGGAATCGCCCCCTTAACCTTTGGCCTGCGTACGCGCGAGATGGGCCGCCAGGCCGATGAAGAACAGGCCGGTGAGCCCATCCAGCGCGCGGCGTATCCAGGGCTGACGCCGCAGCGCCGCGGTCGCCCGGCCGCTGATCATCGCCACGCCCATCAGGTAGAGCGTGCCGGGCACGTTGAAGATCAAGCCGAGGATCACGAACTGCGCCACGACGTGGCCCCGCGCGGGATCGACGAACTGCGGCAGGAAGGCGATGAAGAACACCGCCGCTTTCGGGTTGAGCGCATCGGTCAACGCACCGCGCAGGAACAGCGAGCGATCGCTGCGGCGCTTGTGTGCCGGCGGCTCCGACGCTTCGCCTTCATGGCCGCGCCAGGCCGCGCGCAGTCCCTGCACACCGATCCACACGAGATAGATCGCGCCGGCGATCTTGATGGCACCGAAGGCCCAAGGAGTCGCAGCGATCAGCGCCGAGACGCCGACCGCCGCCAGCAGGATGTGGACCAGGCAGCCGACGAAGACCCCCATCGACGCCAGCACGCCGGCACGCGGTCCTTCCGCCGCGCTGGTGGCCGCGACCAGAAAGGTGTCCGGCCCCGGGGTGAGGATCAGCAGCGCGGCGGCGCCGACGTAAAGCCACAGCGTATGCGGATCGAACATCGTCGCCTCAGTTGACCACTGACATGAACGCGCTGGGCGCAGGATCGATCACCCGCAGGCGATCGCCCTCGATCTCGAGGATCGCCAGAGACCGCTCGACGCGGCCATCGGTGCGGAAGCGATAGCGGCCATCGAGCCCGTTGTAGCCCGCACCGTCGGTGATCGCGCCGGCCGAGAAGTCGCCGCCCGCCTTCAATTTCGCGAGCTGCGCCGCCAGCATCACCGCGTCATAGGCCAGGGTGGCGATGCGCGGCGGCACCTTGCCGTGCACGCCCTGGTACTTGCGCTCGAAGGCGGCGCGGCGCGCCGGATCGGGACCGGCGAACCAGGCACCGACCAGCGCCTTGTCGCCGCCGATATTGGCCACGTCCCACACGCCGGTGCCGATCAGCTGCACCTTGTGCGACGCCGCGTCGGCCTCGGAGAGCGACGAGGCCACGGCACTGATGCGCGGCGCGCCGATGGGCACGAACAACGCCGTCGTCGACCCGTCGGCGCCGACAGAAGCCAGCACGCGCTTCACCGGCGCGTCGGTATCGCCGGCGCCCGGCACCGTTTCGCTCGCCCCGACGCTGATGTTGGCGCGTTGGGCGCCGTCGCGCAGCGCCTGCATGGCCTGGCCGCCATAGGTGGTGGCCGGCACCAGCGCCACGAAGCGCTTCACGCCCTTGCGCTGGGCGTACTCGACGACACGGCGTACCTGCGGCTCGACCGCCAGCCCCATGACATAGAGGCCCGGCTGCGCCGTACCCTCGTCGTTGGAGAAGCTGATCACCTCGAGATTGGCCTGCTTGGCGACCGGACCGGCGACTGCGGCGGAGGCACTGAACAGCGGGCCGAGGATCAGGTTGGCGCCCTCGCGGATAGCGCGTTCGGTGGCCGCCACCGCGCCGTCCGGCGTGTCGCCGGTGTCGATCGGCACCAGCGCGATGTCCCGGCCTGCGCCGTCGAACAGGGCCAGCTCGGCGGCATCCTGCAGCGCGTGGCCGATATCGCGCGCGCGGCCGGTCAGCGGCAGCAACAGGGCGATCTTGGGCTTGCCGCTGGGCGTCACCGAAGGTGCGACGGGCGATGGCGGAATCGCGGCCGGCGGCGGCGCGGCGGCAATGGCCGGACCCGACGGACCCTGCGTCGTCGGAATCGGCTTGGTCTCGCAGCCGGCCAGGGCGATCATCGCCACAGCCGCGGAGGTCAGCATCGTGACCAATCGTCGGCGCGGCGCCGTCCGGACCGAATGCGACATGAAAGGCCTCCTCGATGCAGCCGACGACGGTACCAGACGCTACCGACGCGGCTCCCTTAAGTAAACCGCGGCCCGGTCTGTACGTCGTTGGCACGCCGATCGGCAATGCCCGCGACATCACGTTGCGCGCGCTCGACACGTTGCGCGGCGCCGACCTGATCGCCTGCGAGGACACGCGCGTGTCGCGCCCCTTCCTCGCCGGCTTCGGCATCGCCGCCCCGCTGCTCGCCTGCCACGACCACAACGAGGCCGAAGCGGCGCGCTCCATCATTGCGGCGCTGGAAGACGGCAAGGTCGTGGCGCTGATCTCCGATGCCGGCATGCCGTTGGTGTCCGATCCGGGCCACCGCGTCGTGCGTGCCGCCATCGATGCCGGCCACCCCGTCACCATCGTGCCCGGTCCATCCGCGCCGCTGGCGGCGCTCGCTCTGTCCGGTCTGCCCAGTGACCGATTTCTGTTCGCCGGCTTCCTGCCGGCCAAGGCGACGGAGCGGCGTCGCGCGATCGCATCCCTGGCCGGTGTCGACGCGACGCTGCTGCTGTTCGAGGCACCGCACCGCCTTGTCGAATCGCTCGAGGATCTCGCAGCCCTGCTCGGCCCTCGCCCCGCCGCGGTGACGCGCGAGCTCACCAAGCGCTTCGAGGAGGCACGCCGCGCCCCGCTCGATCAGCTCGCCGCGCATTACCGCGCCGAGGGTCCGCCGCGCGGCGAGATCGTGATCGTGGTCGGGCCGCCCGATGCGAATGCCACAGCCGTCAGCGACGAAGACATCGACGCCGCCCTGCGCACCACGATGGCAAATGCCAGCGTCAAGGAAGCGGCGGCAGAGGTGGCCGCGCGCTTCGGCCGGCCGCGCCGCGAGGTCTATGCGCGCGCGCTGGAGCTCAAGCGCACCGAGGGCGACGCTTGAGGGAGCAGCGTATCGCCGCCGACCGCTTCGGCCGCTGGGCCGAGATGCGCTGCGTCTGGCGCCTGCGGCTCACGGGCT
>CAYNOF010000146.1:0-1073 GCA_964398335.1 uncultured Rhizobiaceae bacterium | reverse complement strand
CGCGCCGACGTCGCGACCTGCGCGATCTCCGGCGCCGTCGGCACCTTCGCCAACATCGATCCGCGCGTCGAGGCGCACGTGGCGAAGGCGCTGGGCCTGACCATCGAGCCGGTGTCGACGCAGATCATCCCGCGCGACCGGCACGCGATGTTCTTCGCCACGCTGGGCGTGATCGCCGGCTGCATGGAGAACCTCGCCACCGAGATCCGCCACCTGCAGCGCACCGAGGTGCGCGAGGCCGAGGAGTTCTTCTCGGTCGGCCAGAAGGGCAGCTCGGCGATGCCGCACAAGCGCAACCCGGTGCTGACCGAGAACCTCACCGGCCTGTCGCGCATGGTGCGCAGCTACGTCACGCCGGCGCTGGAGAACATCACGCTGTGGCACGAGCGCGACATCTCGCACTCCTCGGCCGAGCGCATGATCGGACCCGACGCCACGGTGACGCTCGACTTCGCGCTCAACCGGCTGGCCGGCGTGGTCGAGAATCTCATGGTCTATGCCGAGCGCATGAAGGGCAACCTCGACTCGCTGGGCGGGCTGGTATTCTCGCAGCGCGTGATGCTGGCGCTGACCCAGAAGGGCATGAGCCGCGAGGACGCCTACGCCGCCGTGCAGCGCAACGCCATGGAAGGCTGGAAGGGCAACGCCGCCTTCATGCAGCTCTGCCGTGCCGACAAGGACATCCGCCAGCACCTCTCGGACGACGAGATCGTGGCCATGTTCGACATGGGCTATCACACCAAGCAGGTCGACACGATCTTCAGGCGCGTGTTCGGGTGATGGGAGCGCCGGCGCTCCCAACATGATTCACGCCGCCGCCGTCTTCAGTGCCGCGCGCCGCGCCGCAGTCGCTGCGGCATCGACGCTGCGGCCGTCGGCGACGAGCACCACGCCGTAGACGTCGTTGGCCGCCTGTGGGCTGACGACCTCGTCGCGCACGTCGCGCAGCACGCGCTCGGGATCGCGCTCCAGCGGGCTGCCCCAGCCGCCGCCGCCGGGCGACAGCGCGCGCTCGGTCAGCGGCTGGGCCATGCGGCGCACGGCGAACTTCGGCGGCGCGATCACCGTGCCGT
>CAYNOF010000145.1:0-1675 GCA_964398335.1 uncultured Rhizobiaceae bacterium | reverse complement strand
CTTGTTGAAATGGAAAGCCTCGATGTCGCCGGAGATGCCGGCGGCCGCCTTGTGTGCGGCGCGGCGCAAGCTCATCGCCGCGTCGGAGAACGCGCCGTTGGCCTTTGCGCCCGATGCGCCGCTGCCGATCGCCTCGCTCAGCAGGCGGTAGAGGCGCTGCTGGAAGCGCCAGGCGCCGCTGACGCCAGCCTCGGTCCATTCCAGGTCGCGTTCCGGCGGGCTGTCGCTCAGCATGAACCAGCGCGCGGTGTCGGCGCCGTAGTCGCGGATGATCTGGTCGGGGTCGACGACGTTCTTCTTCGACTTCGACATCTTCTCGGAGCGGCCCACCGTTACCGGCGAGTCGTCCGAGGCGCGCACCACGGCGCCGCCCTCGAGCCGCTTGATCTCGTCGGGGAACAGCCAGGTGTTGTCGGCGGCGCGATAGGTCTCGTGGCAGACCATGCCCTGGGTGAACAGCCCGTCGAACGGCTCGTCGCGGCTGGTCATCTGCACCTCGCGCATCGCGCGCGTCCAGAAGCGCGAGTACAGCAGATGCAGGATCGCGTGCTCGACGCCGCCGATGTACTGGTCGACCGGCATCCAGTAGTGGTTCTCCTCGCGATCGAACGGCGCGCTCTCCAGCTGCGGTGAGGTGAAGCGGTCGAAGTACCAGCTCGAATCGATGAAGGTGTCGAAGGTGTCGGTCTCGCGCCGGGCCGGCTTGCCGCACGACGGGCAGGCGACATGCTTCCACGTCGGATGACGGTCCAGCGGATTGCCCGGCGTGTCGAACTCGACGTCGTCGGGCAGCGTGACCGGCAGATCCTTGGCCGGCACCGGCACCACGCCACAGGCATCGCAATGAATCGCCGGGATCGGACAGCCCCAGTAGCGCTGACGCGACACCAGCCAGTCGCGCAGGCGATACTGCACGGTGCCCTTGCCCTGCCCCCTGCTCTCCAGGTAGCGGATGATCGCGCGCTTGGCGTCGGGCACCGACAAGCCGTTCAGGAAGCCCGAGTTGTAGATCGTGCCGTCCTCGACATAGGCCTCGTTGCCGACGGCGAATGTTTTCGGATCGGCATCCCTGGGCAGCACGACGGGAATCACCGGCAGGCCGTACTTGCGCACGAAATCGAGGTCGCGCTGATCGTGCGCCGGGCAGCCGAAGATCGCGCCGGTGCCGTAGTCCATCAGCACGAAGTTGGCGACATAGACCGGCAGGGTCTCGCCCTCCTTGACGATGTGCTTCACCGACAGCCTGGTGCGGTAGCCCATCTTCTCGGCGGTCTCGATCTCGGCGGCGCTGGTGCCGGTCTTGCGGCACTCGGCGATGAAGTCGGCCAGCGCGGCATCGTCCTTCGCCAGCCGCGCGGCCAGCGGATGGTCGGGCGAGATCGCCATGAACGAGGCGCCGAACAGCGTGTCGGGCCGGGTGGTGAAGATCTCCAGCGTCTCGCCCGCCTGGGCGCCCTCGCCGATCAGCTCGAAGAAGACGCGCGCGCCTTCGCTCTTGCCGATCCAGTTCGCCTGCATCAGGCGCACCTTTTCCGGCCAGCGCGGCATCGTCTCCAAGCGCGTCAGCAGCTCTTCGGCGAAGTGCGTGATCTTCAGGTTCCATTGCGAGAGCTTGCGGCGCTCGACGGTGGCGCCGGTGCGCCAGCCCTTGCCGTCGATCACCTGCTCGTTGGCC
>CAYNOF010000144.1:0-4240 GCA_964398335.1 uncultured Rhizobiaceae bacterium | reverse complement strand
CGGCGGTGCTGGCGGCGGCGCGGGTGGCGGCGGTGGCGCCGGGGGAGGCGGTGGCGGCGGTGCTGGCGGTGGCGGTGGCGGCGGCGCTGGCGGCGGCGGTGCGGGCGGTGGTGGCGGACGCTGACAGGCAGGCCCGGTCATCGGACGTCCGAGGGTGGGCCCACCTGCGGCTCCCAATTCCATGCGTCGGAATTCTCGCGGGGTCCGATCGAGAGTGGCGGCCGCTTCGATTTGCAGCAGGTTAAAATCCTGCCCGTGCCGCAGTGAGAGAGAGCCCCGCGGGCGCCGGGATTATAATCGGCCCGCAAGCAGCATGGAGCAGGGGCCATGGACTACGAGGTCATCGTCGTCGGCGCAGGCGTGGGCGGGATCTATCAGATCAAGCGGCTCGTCGATCTCGGCATCCGCGCCACCGTGCTCGAGGGTGGTGCCGATCTCGGCGGCACCTGGTACTGGAACCGCTATCCCGGCGCGCGTTTCGACTCGGAGAGCTACACCTACGGCTACTCCTTCTCGCGCGAGCTGCTCGACGAGTGGCATTGGAAGGAGCGCTTCTCCAGCCAGCCCGAGAATCTGCGCTACCTCAACTTCGTCGCCGACAAGTTCGACCTGCGCCGCCACATGCAGTTCAACTGCCGGGTCGAGTCGGCGCATTACGACCAGGCGGCCAACCTCTGGCGGCTCAAGGTCAGCGACGGCCGTACGCTGAGCGCCCGCTTCGTGATCCTCGCCGTCGGCCTGCTGTCGATCCCGACGCCGCCCCGGCTGGAGGGCATGGACGATTTCAAGGGCCGTTCGTTCCACACCTTCCACTGGCCGCAGGAGCCGGTGCCGATGGCCGGCAAGAAGGTGGCGGTGATCGGCACCGGCGCCACCGGCATCCAGGTGATCGGCGAGATCGCCGACAAGGTGGGTGAGCTCACCGTCTTCCAGCGCCGCCCCAACTGGAGCGCGCCGCTGGGCAACGGGCCGATCAGCGAGGCGGAGATGGCCGACATCCGCCGGCGCTACGATGAGATCTTCACGACCTGCGCGCGCACCCCCGGCGGCTTCGAGCACGAGCCCGACCGGCGCGGCTTCTACGAGATGACGCACGAGGAGCGGGTGACGTTCTGGGACAGCCTCTACGGCAAGCCGGGCTTCGCCATCTGGCTCGCCAATTTCCGCGAGATCTTCACCAACGAGGAGGCCAACGCGGAGTTCTCGGCCTACATCGCCAACCGCATCCGCCGGCGGGTGAAGGACCAGAAGGTCGCTGAGAAGCTGATCCCGCGCGACCACGGCTTCGGCGTGCAGCGCGTGCCGATGGAGACCAACTACTTCGAGGCCTACAACCGGCCCAACGTGCACCTGGTCGACATCAGCGAGACGCCGATCGTGCGGGTCACCGAGACGGGGCTGCGCACCTCGGAGCGCGACTACGACTTCGACATCATCGTCTACGCCACCGGCTTCGACGCCATCACCGGCGCCTACGACCACATCGATATCCAGGGCGAGGGCGGCGTGAAGCTCAGCGAGCGCTGGAACGACGGGCCGACCACCTTCCTCGGCATGATGGTGCACGGCTTCCCGAACCTGCTGATGCCCTCGGGCCCGCAAAGCGGCTCGGCCTCGACCAACTACCCCAGGGGCATCGAGACCGGCGTGAACTGGTGCACCGACCTGCTGCAGTACATGCACGCGCATGGCCTGAGCCGCGCCGATGCCACCGCCGAAGCCCAGGCGCGCTGGACCGAGCACGTGATCCAGATGTACTCGATCATGCTGATGCGCAAGGCCAAGTCGTGGTTCACCGGGTACAACTCGAACGTCCCCGGCCACGAATATGGCCGCCCGCGCTACATGGTCTACAACGGCGGCGCGCCCAAGTACGTCCAGCGCATCAACGAGGTCGCGGCGAAGGACTACGAGGGCATCCGCTTCGCCGCCTAGGGCTTGGCTTTTTCCTGGGCCTTGTCGAGCGCGGCGAACTCCTCCATCGCCGCCCGTACGGCCGCGACCGCGGTGGGCACGCCGGCATAGATGCCGACATGCAGGAAGATCTCCTTGAGCTCCTCGCGCGTCAGCCCGTTGTTGATGCCCATGCGGATGTGGGATTTCAGCTCCTCGCTGCGGCCCAGGGCGGTCAGCACCGAGATGGTGATGATGCTGCGCGTGGCGCGCTCCAGGCCGGGCCGCGCCCAGACCGCGGCGAAACAGTGCTCGAACAGGTACTGACGCAGGTCCCGGGTCATCTCGTGCTCGGCGGCCTGCTCCATGGCCGCCTGCGCCACCTTGGGTCCGCGCATCTCGAACCACACCTCGCGGCCCTTCTTGAAGCCCTCATTCTCGTCGAAAGCATATTTGGTCATGATTGGACCCTCCCAGCGGTGGACGCGGGCCCACGCTAGGGCGACCCCGTTGATTGTGCACGATATTTTCCACCAGCTTGGAATAAACATATTTCATTACAATGGATTAAATGAGTTTTCTAAAGTCTGCAATTAGGATAAGGTGCCGTCATTGAACAGCACGCCCGACCCTCTCCGATTTCCCCTATAAGGCATTGATGAGATGACTTATTTCGCCGGAACGACCGCCGATGAGACCCTCACCGGCGGCGCCGACAACGACATCGGCTTGGGCCTCGCGGGCGACGACACGATCTCCGGGCTGGGCGGTGCGGACTTCCTTTTCGGCGGCGCCGGCAACGACACGGTGGATGGCGGACTGGGCGCCGACGCGCTCTATGGCGGCGCCGGCGACGACACGCTGCTGGCCGACGTCGACGACCGCACCCTGAAGGGCGGCACCGGCCAGGACACGATCGTCTACAGCAACGGCAGCGACGTCGTCACCGGCGACATCTGGCTCGATGGCGCGCGCATCAACCTGGGCGGCGGCGACGATGTCTTCGCCGTCACCCTGCAGGGCACGGTGGGCGCCGCGCTGGACCTCGCCGGCCTCGAATCCTCGCAGGGCAGCCGCTTCGACGGCGCCGCGCCCAGCGATTTCTCCGGCTACGCCATCGCCGGCGTCGGCGACGTCAACGGCGACGGCTTTGCCGATTTCGTCATCGGCGCGCACAAGCACGACGGCGACGCCGGCCAGGCCTATCTGGTCTTCGGCAGCGGCGACGGCCTGCCGGACACGGTGGACCTCGGCAGCGCCAACCCCAACATCGTCGTGCTCAACGGCGTCGGCCAGACCGGCTTCGCCGTCGCGGGTGCCGGCGACGTCAATGGCGACGGCTATGCCGACGTGATGGTCGCCGCCAACAGCGCCGGCGATCCGAATCCCGATATCGCGCACGGCGAAGTCTACATCCTGTTCGGCAAGGCGTCCGGCTGGACCGATGGCGGTGGCGCCACCATCCCGATCGACCTGACGACGCTCAACGGCAGCAACGGCTTCATGCTGAACAACGCGTCGCCGGTTGCCGACCGGTTCGGCAGCGCGGTGTCCTCGGCGGGCGACATCAACGGCGACGGCCGCGACGAGCTGGTGATCTCGGCACCTGACGCCGACAACCTCAACGGCATCACCTACGTCGTGTTTGGCCAGAGCGGCAGCTGGGCCGCCGACAACACGGTCGACGGCGGAAGCGCCGTGCCGCACCTGACCCTGACCGGCGCCAATGTCAGCGCCGTCGCCGCCGCCGGCGACGTCGACAACGACGGCTATGGCGACATGCTGGTCGGCGCCTGGCCCAACGGCACCAGTCAGAGCGGCGTCGCCTACCTGATCTTCGGCGATCCGTCGCTCGACGCGACCATCGACCTGCAACTGGTCGCGGCGAACCACACCGGCATCGAGATCCTCGGCCTGGCGGGCGGCGACAATCTCGGATACTCGGTGTCGTCGGCCGGCGACTTCAACGGCGACGGCTTCGACGACCTGATGATCGGCGCGCCCAATGCCGGCGGCACCGGCGCGGCCTATGTGATCTTCGGCAAGGCGAGCGGCTGGGACGACAGCACGGGCAACTGGCGCATCGACCTGTCGACGCTCGACGGCAGCAACGGCTTCGCCATCACCGGGGCCGCTTCGGGCGACAAGTTCGGCAGCTCGGTATCGTCGGCCGGCGACATCAACGGCGACGGTTTCGGCGACCTGATCGTCGGCGCGCCGGGCGCGACCGGCAACGCCGGTATCGGATACATCCTGTTCGGCCGCGCCGGCGACTGGGATCCCAGCCTCGACGCCAGCTCGGTGGACGGCCGCGACAGCTTCCGCATCGACGCGCCGGCGGGCAGCG
>CAYNOF010000143.1:0-2487 GCA_964398335.1 uncultured Rhizobiaceae bacterium | reverse complement strand
GGCCAATATCGAGATCCGCCAGGCCGACATGTACGCCCTGCCCTTCCCCTCGATGTCGGTCGATGTCGTGTCGATCCACCAGGTGCTGCACTACGCCGAGGACCCCGCCGCCGTGCTGCGCGAGGCCGCGCGCGTGCTGGCGCCGGGCGGCACGGCGCTGATCGTCGACTTCGCGCCGCACGACCTGGTCGAGCTGCGCCGCGAGCACGCCCACGTCCATCTCGGCTTCGCCGACAACCAGGTCGCCGGCTGGCTCACCGCGGCCGGCCTCGAGGCCGCCGCCCCGCTGCACCTGCCGGGCAAGCGCCTGATGGTCGGCATCTGGCGCGCCACCAAGGCCAGCGCCGATACCCCCGTCGTCGCCGACAAGCCCAGCGCCGCGCTGCAGGAGACCTCGCGATGAGCCCCGACACCGGTCCGCTCAGCCCCGCCCAGCCGCTCGCCGAGTTCCCGGCGCGCGCGCCGCGCAAGCTCGCCGTCTCGTTCGAGTTCTCGCCGCCGCGAACCGAGGCGATGGAACAGACGCTGTGGCATGCGATCGAGCGCCTCGCCCCGTTGCAGCCGTCCTTCGTCTCCGTCACCTACGGCGCCGGCGGCTCGACGCGCCAGCGCACGCACGAGACCGTGGTGCGCATCAAGCGCGAGACCGGCGTCGATCCCGCCGCCCACCTCACCTGCGTCGGCGCCACCCGGGAGGAGATCGACGGGATCGCGCGCGACTACTGGAGCGCCGGCATCCGCCACATCGTCGCCCTGCGCGGCGATCCGCCCTCGGGCATGGGCGGCAAGTACACCGCGCATCCCGGCGGCTACGCCAACGCCGCCGAGCTGGTGGCCGGCCTGAAGAGGATCGGCGACTTCCAGATCAGCGTCGCGGCCTATCCGGAGAAGCATCCCGATTCGGCCGATGCCCAGGCCGATCTAGACAATCTGAAGCGCAAGGTCGACGCCGGCGCCGATCGCTGCATCACCCAGTTCTTCTTCGAGGCCGACGACTTCCTGCGCTTCCGCGACCAGGCCTGGGCGGCGGGCATCCATGCGCCGATCGTGCCGGGCATCATGCCGGTGAGCAACTTCACCCAGCTTCGCCGCATCGCCGGCCTGTGCGGCTCGAAGGTGCCGGACTGGATGGCGAACATGTTCGAGGGCCTCGACGACGACGTCGAGACCCGCCGCATGATCGCCGCGTCGGTCGCCGGCGATCTCTGCCGCCGCCTGGAGAGCGAGGGCGTCGCCGCCTTCCACTTCTACACGCTGAACCGCGCCGACCTGACCTTCGCCATCTGCCACCTGCTGGGCGTCCGGCCGACCAAGAGTGCGTAACCATGACCCGCAGTGACAAAGCCGACCTGCTGCTGCAGATCGCACAAGAGCGCATCCTGGTGAAGGACGGGCCCTACGGCTCGATGATCCAGAGCTACAAGCTCGACGAGGCGGGCTATCGCGGCAACCGCAGCTTCAACCACGACCAGAAGGGCGACAACGACCTCCTGAACGTGACGCGGCCGGAGATCGTCGGCGAGATCTGCGACGCCTATCTCGCCGCCGGCGCCGACATCGTCGCCACCAACACCTTCAACGCCAACGCCATCAGCCTCAGCGACTACGGCATCCAGACCATGGCGCGCGAGATCAACATCGCCGCCGCCCGCATCACCCGCGAGCACGCCGACCGCTGGACCGCGAAGGATCCCGCCAAGCCGCGCTTCGTCGTCGGCGCCCTGGGACCGACCAACAAGACGCTGTCGGTCTCGCCCAACGTCAACGATCCGGGCTATCGCGCCGTGAGCTTCGACGAGGTCAAGGGCATCTATCGCGAGCAGATCGACGGGCTGCTCGAAGGCGGCGTCGATTTCATCCTGGTCGAGACGGTGTTCGACACGCTGAACGCCAAGGCAGCCCTGGTTGCCGCCGACGAGGCCGCCGAGGCGCTGGGCGAGGAATTGCCGGTCATGGTCTCGATGACCTTGACCGATCTCGCCGGCCGCAACCTCTCGGGCCAGACGGTCGAGGCCTTCTGGCATTCGGTCCGCCACGTGCGGCCGCTGACCATGGGGCTGAACTGCAGCTTCGGCGCCACCGAGCTGCAGCCCTACGTCGCCGACATGAACGGCCGGGTCGACAGCCTGGTCTGCGTCTATCCCAATGCCGGCCTGCCCAACGACATGGGCGCCTATGACGAGCCGCCCGAGCTCACCGCCAAGCTGGTGCGCAAATGGGCCGAGGCGGGCTGGATCAACGTCGTCGGCGGCTGCTGCGGCACGACGCCGGCGCACATCAAGGCGATCGCCGAGGCGGTGCGCGGCCTGCCGCCGCGACGGCCGCCCAGCCTCGTGCCGGCGCTGCGGCTGTCGGGCATGGAAGCGGCGAGCTTCTTCTGATGTCCGCGGAGCCCCAGCCCCAGGCGCAGCGCGCCTCGTTCATCAATATCGGCGAACGCACCAACGTCACCGGCTCGGCCCAGTTCAAGAAGCTGATCCTCGCCGG
>CAYNOF010000142.1:0-3599 GCA_964398335.1 uncultured Rhizobiaceae bacterium | reverse complement strand
GAAGGAGTAGCGCAGCATCATCGCGAAGCTCAGCGCCTCGGCGATCGGGTTGGCGAGGCCCTTGCCGGCGATGTCGGGCGCGCTGCCGTGGATCGGCTCGTAGAGCGCCTTGCGCCGGCCGGTGGCGTCGGGCGCGCCCAGCGAGGCCGAGGGCAGCATGCCGAGCGAACCCGTGAGCATCGAGGCTTCGTCGGAGAGGATGTCGCCGAACAGATTGTCGGTGACGATGACGTCGAACTGCGCCGGCCAGCGCACCAGCTGCATGGCGAGCGCGTCGGCGTACATGTGGCTGAGCTCGACGTCCTTGTAGCTCTCCTGGTGCAGCTTGGTCGCTTCCTGGCGCCACAGCACACCGGTGTGCATGACGTTGGCTTTCTCCGAGCTGCAGACCTTGTTCTTGCGCTTGCGCGCCAGCTCGAAGGCCACGGCGCAGACGCGGCGGATCTCGCTGGTCTTGTAGCGCTGCGTGTCGATCGCTTCCTTCTCGCCGTTGGGCAGGGTCGTCACGCCGCGCGGCTCGCCGAAATACACGCCGCCCGTCAGCTCGCGGATGATCATGATGTCGAGACCCTTGACGATCTCGGGCCGCAGCGCCGAGGCGTCGACCAGCGCGTCGAAGACCTTGGCCGGGCGCAGGTTGGCGAAGAGGTCCATCTCCTTGCGCAGGCGCAACAGGCCGCGCTCCGGCTTCTTGTTGAACTCGACGTTGTCCCACTTCGGGCCGCCGACCGAGCCGAACAGCACGGCGTCGGCTTCCAGCGCGGTCTTCATCGTGTCGTCGGCGAGTGGCACGCCGTGCTTGTCGAGCGCCGAGCCGCCGACCACGTCTTCCTTGATGTCGAAGCCGACGGCGCGCTTCTTGCCCATCCAGGCGATGACCTTGCGCACCTCGTTCATCACCTCCGGCCCGATGCCGTCGCCCGGCAGCACGAGGAGATTGCGGTTGGAGCCGGCCATGGTGCGTTTCCTCTGAAAGAGCGCGAGCGCCTCCAGGGGCGCTCGTCGCAGTGCGAATGGATGAAGAAGACTAGGCGGAGATCGACGGCACCAGCCAGGGCTGGCTGGCATTGCGCTGCGTCTCGAAACCCTCGATGGTCTCGCCGCTCTGCATGGTCTGGCCGATATCGTCCATGCCCTCGATCAGGCACTTCTTGCGGAAGGCATCGATCTCGAACTTCACCGTGCCGCCGTCCGGTCCCTTGATCTCCTGGTTCACCAAGTCGACCGTGACCACCGCGTTGGCGCCGCGCTCGGCGTCGTCCATCAGCTTGGCGATATCCTCGCGCGGCAGCTTGATCGGCAGGATGCCGTTCTTGAAGCAGTTGTTGTAGAAGATGTCGGCGAAGCTCTCGGCGATCACGCAGCGGATGCCGAAATCGAGCAGCGCCCAGGGCGCGTGCTCGCGGCTCGAGCCGCAGCCGAAGTTCGGGCCGGAGACGATGATCTTGGCGTTCTGGTAGGCCGGCTTGTCGAGCACGAAGTCGAGCTTCTTGCCGTCGGCCGACCAGCGCATCTCGTAGAACAGGCCGTCCTTGAGGCCGGTGCGCTTGATGGTCTTGAGGAAGTTCTTGGGAATGATCATGTCGGTATCGACGTTGACGATCGGCAGCGGTGCCGCAACGCCCGTCAGCGTGGTGAACTTCTCCATGACCCATTCCCTCCCGGCGGAACCGGGGCACTTAGCGGGGGAAGCCGGCCCCGGTCAAGCCGGCAACGGGCCTCCTCCGGCCGCGTTCCAGGGCTGCCAGCCATGAAAAGCGCCACCTACAACGTCAACGGCATCAATGGCCGCCTGCCCGTCCTGCTGCGCTGGCTGGCGGAAAGCCGGCCGGACGTGGTCTGCCTGCAGGAGCTGAAGGCGGTGACCGAGCGCTTCCCGCGGGCGGAGCTGGAGGCGGCCGGCTATGGGGCGATCTGGAGCGGGCAGAAAAGCTGGAACGGGGTGGCGATCCTGCGCCGCGGCGCCGCGCCGATGGAGACCAGGCGCGGCCTGCCGGGCGACCCCGACGACCAGCAATCGCGCTACATCGAGGCGGCGGTCGACGGGATCGTGATCGGCTGCCTGTATTTGCCCAACGGCAACCCGGCGCCCGGGCCCAAATTCGACTACAAGCTCAGTTGGCTGGAGCGGCTGATCGCCTACGGCAAGAAGCTGATCAAGAGCGCCCAGCCGGTGGTGCTGGCGGGCGACTTCAACGTCATTCCCACCGATCTCGACGTCTACAAGCCCGAGCGCTGGCTCGACGACGCGCTCTTCCTGCCCGAGTCGAAGGCCGCCTTCCACCGCCTGGTCGAGCAGGGCTGGACGGACGCGCTGCGCCACCTGCACCCGGACGAGAGGGTCTACACGTTCTGGGACTACTTCCGGAATTCCTGGCCGCGCAACGCCGGCATCCGCATCGATCACCTTCTGCTCAGCCCGGCCATCGCCGGCCGCCTGAAGAGCGCGGGTGTCGACCGCGAGGTACGCGGCTGGCCCAAGACCAGCGACCACGCGCCGACCTGGATCACGCTGAAGAAGGCCGCGGCGCCTAAGTCCGGGTCAGGACGCGCTCGATCTCGTGCACGGGGTGCTTCGTGAGATCCTTGTCGAGCTCGGCGAGGATCGTCGTACCGAGCTCCTTGGAGAAGCGCTGACGCAGCTCCGCCAGTGTGCGGGCCGGCGCCACCACCACCAGCTTGGAGAAATCGCCGTCCCGGTGGTGACGCTCCATCATGTCGACGACGTTGGCGGCGAAGTCGCGCTCGGCCAGATCGTGCCAGTCGGTCTGCTCGATGGCCGAGTGGCGGCCTGTGCCCGCGTCGGTGGTGCGGCCGGGCTTGTCGGTGCCGTGCTCGGAAGTCCTGGGGTTGTCGGGCTGCTCGATGGTCTTCAGGACCTTGAGGTCCGGACGCTGCTCGTCGGTGGCATTGCGCAGCAGCAGCGCCTTGCGCCCGTCGGCGACAAGGATCCAGGCATCGAAGGGAATTTGCAGCCGGCTCATGGCGGGAAAACGTCAGCGGCGGAGGCGGGTTCCTCCGCCGGGCCGGCAGCGTCTCAGACCTTCACCACGACGGTGTCGGCGATCATGTCGTGCAGGGCGCGCTTGCGATCGGTGAAGCCGGCCATGATGTAGCCGATGGCGAAGGGGATCAGCGGCGTGATCAGCGCCTTGGCGAAATGCCGGCCGGTGGCGCGGCCAAATGTCATCCGCGTGCCGTCCGCCTTGACCACGCGCAGGCCGACGGCGCGCTTGCCCACGGTGGCGCCACGCTCGGAGCTGGTCATCAGCGCCTCGTAGAGCCACGAGACGATGATGAAAAGCGGCCAGACGACCAGGAAGAACAGCACGCCGGCAATCGCCGCGGCCTCCTGGTCCTTGTCCGTCTGCACATCGCCGAGACTGGAGAAGACGCCGGCGCCGAAGACGAACACGATGATCATCATCGGGACGCTGAGCACGAAGCTGTCGATGAGGGCCGCCACGAAGCGGATCCAGAACCCGCCGGGCTGCCCGGCTGGCGCCGCGGCGTAGGGCGGTGCGCCATAGTGCTGCGGCGGCGGTGGCGGCCGGTACTGCTGCGCCTGCCAGTTGGGCGGTGGTGGCGGCGGAATCTGA
>CAYNOF010000141.1:0-7344 GCA_964398335.1 uncultured Rhizobiaceae bacterium | reverse complement strand
GACCAAGAGCGAGGCAATGGGCATCGGCGACGACGAGTTCGAGCCGTGGAAGATCGGCGCCACGATGTGACACGCCAGTGGCGGAGCGATCGGGGATTTCTGATCGAACGCCCGGCCACCGCGTCCGTGATCGATATAGTGCTGGCGGCATCGCAACGCGCCTGGGACCGGCCGCCCATGGACTACTGGCTGGTCGATGACGCGGGCGGTCTGCGCCAGCGGTTCGAGATCCTCGCCGGAAGCCTGGAGGACGAACTCCACGCGACGCTGTTCGTGGTCGAGGCCCAGGCCTTGGTGCGACTGCAGGTTCGCCAGCGCCATGGCCGGAAGCCGACTGTTGATCGCGCGGTTGAAATCGACGGTCTGATCGAGGTGCCTGCCGGCGACAAAGCAGCCCACGCTCGGGTGCTGGTCGCGGTGGCGGACGAGCGGGCGCGACAGGATGCGATGGACCGACGCGGACAGGCGCGGTTGGCCGCGATCGCCGGGCCGCAGGAAACGCACGACGCGGGTGACGATTTCCGCGCCGCCAGGCACGTCCTGGAGTGGTACGTCACCCAGTACGACGATCAGCGCAGCAAGGCGATGTTGCGCGCGTTGCTGCGCTTCGGTGATCTCTACGCGAGTGTTCCCGCGATCAAGCCTGCGCTGGACCAGTTTGCGATGGCTTGCCGGCATGCCTTTCAGCACCGGACCTTGCCGTATCCGGATGTGATCGCACCGGCCACTGTCAGCGTCGTCTGGATGAGCGCGCGCCAGCGGGAGCAGGCGTCCGAAATCGCCGCCGCCCTGCGCGATATCGAGCGCGAGCTGAAAGTCGACGCGGACATCCAGGAAGATGTCGACGCCCATTTGAACGCCGTGGCCCTTCGGACCGCCGCGAGCCGCGTTGCCGAAGCGCGCGCCCTGTTCGCCCGCATGCTCGAGCGTGCGCCCTGACTGTTGCGGCGCCCTTCGAGGCTCGCGGGCACCACGATTTCAGTCTAGGGTTGCGACCGGCCCGGCCGTGGGGGCAACGGGACCTGCGAAGAGGTCGCATAGAGCGTCCGGATGAAACGCCGCCTCAGCGCCATCGTCAGTGCCGATGTCGTGGGCTTCAGCCGCATGGTTGAGGCCGACGAGGCGCGCACGCTCGTCGCCGTTGGCGGCGTCTATCGCAACATCGTCGAGCCGGCCGTGACGCGGCATGGCGGGCGCGTGGTCAAGACCACGGGCGACGCCGCGCTGATGGAGTTCGAATCGGCGGTCGAGGCGGTGCGCTGCGCGGTCGAGATCCAGGCCGGGATCCAGCGCAGCGGCGCGCACCTGCCTGTCGAGCGGCGCGTGCAGATCCGCATCGGCATCAACGTCGCCGATGTCGTGGTCGAGGGCGACGACATCTTTGGCGACGGCGTCAACATCGCCGCCCGCCTGCAGTCGCTGGCCGAGGCCGGCGGCATCCTGCTGTCGGACCGCGTGCGCGAGGATATCGCCGGCAAGATCGAGCTGCCGCTGCTCGACCTCGGCGAGCGGCGCCTGCACAACCTCACCCGGCCGCTGCGCGCCTGGGCGGTGATCGACGACGGGCCGGCGCCGGCTGTGCAGCCGCAGCTCACGCTGCCGGCGCGGCCTTCGATCGTCGTGCTGCCGTTCGACAACATGGGCCACAGCCCGGCCGACGACGCCTTCGTCGACGGCATCTGCGAGGACGTCACGACGGAGCTGTCGCGCTTCTCCTCGTTGTTCGTGATCGCGCGCAACAGCGCCTTCACCTACAAGGGCCGCGCCGTCGACGTACGCCAGGTGGCGCGCGAGCTGGGCGTGCGCTACGTGCTGGAGGGCAGCGTGCGCATGTCGGGCAAGCGCGCCCGTATCAACGCCCAGCTGATCGATGCCCTGAGCGGCGGCCATCTGTGGGCCGAGCGCTACGACAGCGTGGTCGAGGACGTCTTCGACGTGCAGGAGGACATCACGAGGCGCATCGTCGCCGCCGTGGCGCCCGAGGTCGAGGCGGCCGAGGTGGCGGTGCTCAAGCGCGCGCGGCCGAGCCATTTCGGCGCGCACGAGATGGCGCTGCGGGCCTGGGCCGATGCCATGCAGGCCTATATGCGCGTCGATTCGCGGCTGCGCGACCATGCCATCGCCCAGGCCGAGGAGGCGCTGCGACTTGATCCGGGCTGCGGCCGCGCGCTCGCGACGCTGGCCTTCGCCTATTGGCAGCACGCCAATTTCCGCACCGGCGTGGCGCCGGAGATCGCCGTGGCGCGCGCCATCGAGCACGGCAGCCGCGCGCTGGAACTCGACCGCAGCAACTACATGGCGCGCGTCTATCGCGGCGCGGCACTGTGGATCGCGCAGCGTTTCGACGAAGGGCTCGACGACATGCGCGAGGCCTGGCAGCAGAACCCCAACGACGTCGGCACCCTGATCGCGCTGGGCTGGGCCGAGGTCGCCTCGGGCGACACCGCCAACGGCACGCGCCGCCTGCGCGAGGCGCTGCGCATCAGCCCGCGCGATCCGCAGCAATACAACGCCTATACCTGCCTGTGCGCCGGCAGCTTCGTCGACGCCGACTACGCCCGCGGCGTCGAGTGGGGCAATCTCGGCAAGCGCCAGCAGCCGGGCTATGCGCCGATCATCCATTATCTGGCGCTGAACTACGCCGGGCTGGGCGACAGGGATCGTGCCGCGGCCGAGATCGCGCAGCTGCGCAAGGTCGCGCCGGAATGGCTGGAGCAACGCCTCGCCGGATTCTCGGCGCTGGTGCGGCCGGCGGATCGCGTGCGCTCGCTCGAGCTGCTGCGCCAGGCTGCGGGTGTCGCGACATAGGGGAGAGTGATGGTGAGTCAACCCTGGTACATGGGCCTGGTCGAGGCCGGCCGCGCGATCGCCGCACGCAAGCTGTCATCGGTCGAGTTGACGACGACCATGCTCGATCGCATCGCCGCGCTCGATCCCAGGCTGCACGCCTACGCCACCGTCACCGCCGATCTTGCGCTGGAGCGCGCCAGGGCGGCCGACGCCGAGCTCGCCGCCGGCCGCGCGCGCGGGCCGCTGCATGGCGTGCCGGTCGCGGTGAAGGACCTCTGCTACACCAAGGGCATTCCCACCGGCGCCGGCATGGCGATCCATCGCGGCTTCCGGCCCGATCACGATGCCACGGTCGTCGTGAAGCTGGCCGAGGCCGGCGCCGTGCCGTTGGGCAAGCTGCAGCTCACCGAAGGCGCGTTCGGCGCGCATCATCCCGAGATCACGCGGCCGGTGAATCCCTGGCAGGCGGGGGCCTGGACCGGCGTGTCGTCGAGCGGCTCGGGCGTCGCGACGGCTTCCGGCCTGTGCTTCGGCTCGCTGGGCAGCGACACCGGCGGCTCGATCCGCTTTCCCTCGACCGCCAACGGCATCACCGGCCTGAAGCCGACCTGGGGTCGCGTCAGCCGCTATGCCGTCTTCGAGCTGGCCGGCTCGATGGACCATATCGGCCCGATGACGCGCAGCGCCATCGACGCCGCGGTGATGCTGGGCGCGATCGCCGGCGTCGATGCCAACGATCCCACCGCCTCGGCCGAGCCGGTGCCGAACTATCTCGGCGGCATCGACGGCGGCATCTCGGGCATGCGCATCGGGCTGGATCGCGCGCTGATCGCCGGCGCCGATGCCGACGTGCTGCGCGTGATCGACGACGCCGAGCGCGTGCTGCGCGAGCTGGGCGCGCGCATCGTGCCGGTGACGGTGCCGGCGCCGGATCGCGTGGTGGCGGAGTGGGTGACGCTGTGCGCCGTCGAAGCCGCGGTGGCACACGAGGCGACGTTCCCGTCGCGCGCCGATCGTTACGGCCCGGTCCTGCGCGCACTGCTGGAGCGCGGCCGCTCGGTCGACGGGCTGACGATCTCGAAGATCTGGACCGAGCGGCAGAACTTCTCCGGCGCGCTCGCCACGCTGATGCGCGAGGTCGACCTGCTGCTGGTGCCGGCGATGAATCGCGCGGCACTGAGCTGGGCGACGATCGAGGCGGTGGGCCGCGACCCGGCGGAGATCGCCGGGCGCCTGCGCTACACCGCGCCCTTCGACATGAGCGGCAGCCCGACCATCACCTTGCCCGGCGGCTTCACCGCGGCGGGCCTGCCCGTGGGCTTCCAGCTCGTCGGCCGGCACTTCGACGAGGCGCTGGTGCTGCGCACCGGCCACGCCTTCCAGGGCGCCACCGACTGGCACACCAGGCGTCCGCCGGTGTGATCAGAGCAGGGCGCGCGTCGCCTCGACCGGATCGGCCGCGCCGAGGATCGCCGACACCACGCAAATCCCCTCGACGCGCGTCGCCCTGACCGATGCAGCGTTGGCGGCGTTGACACCGCCGATACCGACCATCGGCAGCGTCGTCGCGGCGCGGATTGCGGCCAGTCCGTCGAGGCCGATCGGCGGCGCGGCGTCGGACTTGGTGCCGGTAGCGAAGACCGGGCCGACGCCGAGATAGTCGACGTCCTCGAACTTGCCGTCACCGACCTGGCCGCGATTTTCGATCGACAGGCCGATGATCGCGTCCGGACCCAGCTGCTCGCGCGCGATGTGCGGCGGCAGATCGCTCTGGCCGAGATGCACGCCGTCGGCGCCGACGGCACGGGCGATGTCGATGCGATCGTTGACCAGCAGCGGCACGCCGCTGCCGGCGAGCGCCTCGCGCAGCTCGAGCGCCTCGGCGAGGAAGCTGCGTGCGTCGTCGCCCTTGTCGCGGATCTGCACCAGCGTGACGCCGGTGCGCACCGCAGCCTCGACGATCGGCCGCAGCCTGCGGCCCGCGGCGTAGCCGCGGTCGGCGACGAGGTAGAGCCGCAGGATCTCGCGCTTCACGAGACGCGCAGGCCGGCGCGGATCATGGCTGCGTCGAGATTGTGCAGCGCGTCCATCAGGCCGACGCGCAGCGAGCCCGGTCCGCGCGCGTCGCGTGCGGCGATCTCGCCGGCCAGGCCGAACAACGCTGTGGCGACGGCGGCGCTGTGCAGATGCTCGCCGCCGACGGCGAGGAAGGCGCCGGTGATCGCGGTCAGCGCGCAGCCCAGCGCCGTGACACGCGGCATCAACGGATGGCCGTTGGCGATGCGCAGCACGCGTGTGCCGTCGGTGGCGATGTCGACCACGCCGGTGACCACGACCACGCAACCCACGGCCTTGGCGAGCTCGCGTGCCGGTGCTTCGGCTTCCGAAGCGTCGCGCGTGCTGTCGACGCCCTTCTGGCCGGTGCCGGCGAGACCGGCCAGCACCATGATCTCCGAGGCGTTGCCGCGCACGACGTCGGGCTTCAGCGCCAGCAGCTCGGTGGCGGATCGGCGGCGCAGGCTGGTGGCGCCGACGCCGACGGGATCGAACACCCAGGGCTTGCCGGCCCTGGCCGCGGCCTCGGCCGCGACCTTCATGCTGACCACCCAGTCGGGACTGAGGGTGCCGATGTTGACGGTCAGCGCATCGGCGATGGCGGCGAACTCGGCGACCTCTTCGCGCGCGTGCATCATCGCCGGCGAGGCGCCGATCGCCAGCACGGCGTTGGCCGCCGTGTCCATGGCGACGAAATTGGTCATGCAATGCACCAGCGGCGCGCGTTCGCGCACGCGGTCGCGCAGCAGGCAGGCGTGTTCGATCAGGTCCAAGGCTCCGTCTCCCTTCGCTGGCATGATCCAGATCAGGTTCGATGGGTGTCATCTCAGCCCCGCGATGCGGAGCACCCCAGCGGTGCGCCGACCATAGGGGGCCGGACGCTTGGTTTCAACTGCAGGCAGGTGATATGGCTGGCGGGCAGACCGAGGCCATCCATGTCGTCCTATCGTTCGATCTTCCGTCCCGACCTGTTCGCCGGGCAGACCATCATCGTCACCGGCGGCGGCAGTGGCCTGGGCCGCTGCGCCGCGCACGAGCTGAGATCGCTGGGCGCGCGGCTGGCGCTGATCGGCCGGACATATTCGAAGCTCGAGGAAGTGCGCGAGGAGCTGGGCGATCCCGACACCGTGATCCACGCCGCCGACCTGCGGCGCGAGGACGAGGTCAAGGCCGCGATCGATGCGGTGCTGTCAGCCACCGGCCGCATCGACGGGCTGGTGAACAACGCCGGCGGCCAGTTCCCGGCCAAGCTGCGCGATATCTCGCTCAATGGCTGGAACGCCGTGGTCGCCAACAACATGACCGCGACCTTCCTGGTGTCGAAGGAGGTCTATCTGCGCTGGATGGAGGCCAATGGCGGGGCCATCGTCAATGTCGGCGCCGATTGGGAGCTGGGCATGCCCGGCATGGGCCACAACGGCTCGGCGCGCGCCGGCCAGGCGACCTTCACCTACACCGCCTCGGTCGAATGGGCGCATTCCGGCGTGCGCGTGAACAGCGTCGTGCCGGGCTTCATCGCCTCTTCGGGCCTCGACCGTTATCCCGAGAGCGCGCATGGCGTGCTGCGCGGCGTCGTCGGCCGCGTGCCGCTGAAGCGCCATGGCACGGAGTCGGAGATCGCCGCCGCGATCGTCTTTCTGCTGAGCGAGGCGGCCGCCTATATCACCGGCATCCAGGTGCGTGTCGACGGCGGGCTGCACAACAATGCGCGCTCCTCGTTCTACGAAGTGCCCGACCACGACCGGTCCAAGCCCTACAACGGCTTCCCGCTGTACCGCCGGCCCAAGATGCTGAGTTGAGTTCGTCGCCATGAAAGAGATCAAGGGTCTGCGCGAGATCGCCGACCGCTACGACGCCTTCATCCTCGACGTCTGGGGTGTGCTGCACGATGGCGTGAAGCCCTATGACGGCGTGCTGCCGACGCTGCAGGCGCTGCGGAAGGCGGACAAGCCGGTGCTGCTGCTGTCCAACGCAGCGCGCCGCTCCATGTCGGTGATGCCGTATCTCGCCGGGATCGGTGTGCCACGCGAGCTCTACCAGGACATGCTGACCTCGGGCGACGAGAGCTGGCGCGGGCTGAAGACACGCGGCCATGCCGATGCCGTGCCGTTCTATCGCGATCTCGGGCGACGCGGCTTCGTGCTCGGGGCGGGCCGCGATCCCGGCTTCTTCGACGAGTTGGATGTCGAGCGTGTCGAGGATCCTGCGGCGAGCGATTTCATCCTGGCCAACTCGCTGGTGCGGCCGGGCCTGACGCCGGCCGACTTCGAGGACGTGATGCAGGCGGCGCGCGGCAACGGTGCTGCCTTCATCTGCGCCAATCCCGATCTCGTGGTCGTCTACGCCGGCAGGCTGGAGTACTGCCCGGGCTCGCTGGCGGCGCGCTACGAGGAGCTGGGTGGCGCGGTGATGTATCACGGCAAGCCCTATGCGCCGGTCTATGTCCGCGCCCTGTCGATGCTGGGCAGCTCAGACCCGCGCCGCGTGCTGTGCGTCGGC
>CAYNOF010000140.1:0-2269 GCA_964398335.1 uncultured Rhizobiaceae bacterium | reverse complement strand
CCAGCCTCGACGAGCGCGAGCGCCTGCGCGGCGAGCTGCAGAAGAATCCCAAGTGGACGGGCGAGTACGTGCCGGCGATCCGCTCGCTGATCATCCGCCAGGACCTGCAGATCTGGAACGCGGTGGTCGACTACAAGCAGCCCACGGGCGAGGGCAATGTCTACGAGCTGCGCACCTATCGCACGCATCTCGGCCAGGCGCGGCCCTGGGCCAACCTGATGAAGGAATACCTGCCGACGCGCGAGAAGTACTCGCCGATCCACGGCCTGTGGACCGGTGAGTTCCCGCAGCCCAACTCGGTCGCCCACATGTGGGTCTACAAGGACCTCGCCGCCCGCACCGCGGCGCGGGCCGGCGCGACCAAGGATCCCAAATGGCAGGAATTCCTCGGCAAGGGCGCGCCGATGCTGGCGGAGATGCAGTCGGTGCTGCTGCTGCCGACCTCCTACTCGAAGTCGAAGTAGCTTCAGTTTGGACCGGATCGCCGCTGACGGGATCGGCGATCGGTCCTAGCGTAAGGCGTGATCGTCCGGTCGACGTCGACCGGCAGAGGGCCCTTACGTCGATGTCCGCGTTCGCGCCGTCCAGCTATGCCGACGGACTGATTCTCGCCACACGGCGGCCGCCGGTGATGACGATCGTCCTGAACTCGCCGGAGACGCGTAACGCCTTTACCCGCGAGGGCGCTCGCTCGCTGGCCGCCGCGTTGCGCGAGGCCGACGAGGATCCCGAGATCCGCGCCGTGGTGATCACTGGCAGCGGCGGCAATTTCTGCTCCGGCGCCGACATCCACGACCTCGCTTGCGAAGCCGAGCATTACCCCTGGGCCGGCAAGGGCGGGCCGCTGCACAAGCGTCTCGGCAAGCCGACCATCGCCGCCATCGAGGGCTATGCCAGCGCCGAGGGCCTGGGACTGGCCCTGCTCTGCGACATCCGCATCGTCGACCAGACCGCGACCTTCGGCGTCTTCGCCCGCCGGCTGGGGATCACCGGCGATGGCACCGCCGCGCGGCTGCCCGGCGTCGTGGGCATCGCCCAGGCGATGGATATCCTGCTGACCGGCCGGGCGATCGGCTGCGACCGCGCCACGACGATCGGCCTGGCCACCCGCAAAGTCGCCAATGGCACCACGCGCGCCGCGGCCGAGAAGCTCGCGCAGGAGATCGCCGGCTTCCCGCCGCAATCGATCGCCGCGGACCGGCAAGCCGCCTATGCCGCCGAAGAGGGCGACGTCAATGTCGCGGTCGCCGGCGAGGTGCGCGACTCGCATGAAGTCTTCGCGGCCGAGGGCCTGGCCGGCGTGACGGAGCTGCTGGGCGTCACGCGACCGGCCGCCAAGGTGCTGGCCGTCGCCTCTGCCGCCTAGTAGCGCCGGGGTCAGTCGAAAAAGGCCCGTGAAATTCAGGCCTGCACTAACCGCTGGATAAGCGTGGCGCGCCGCACGGGGATGGAAAGCGGGCCTCCGGCAGGCCTCAGCGACCGCGATCACCCCTCGGGCAGGTGCCAGGAACTCGCTTCCGACCGCCGCGCAACCACGGCGTTGGCTTCCCGGATGGCGCGACCTTCGTCTCCGGTTCGCTCCAAACATTCATTCGCGACTTTTGCCCAGAGCTCTTTAAGCGGCCACGTGGTCGCTTTGTGCGTATGTCTTTCGGCGTCACGCGCAGTCCACGGCATTGACGGACATCTCCCCAATAAAGTCGTGTCGCTGCACCCGCGGTTGGACGGCCTCTCAATGTGCGACAGCCGCGGTCGAACATCGTGAGGAAAGTTCCTCAGGATCTGGGCGTCGTCCCGCCGCCGGCACCGATCAATTGCACGATTCGGACATGCGCAAGTTGAAGGTTGGAATGCACGCCTCAGACGCCTTCGGGAAGTTTGGCGGCCATCATCTTTCGGCGGTCCAACCTGCGGCCGTCGACCACAAACGTGCCGTCGCCCACCGCGTGTATGGTGCGCTTTTCCTTGCGGCTGGGATCGATATGCGCTGCCATCACTTCCAGCACGACGATGTTGTGCCTGTCGATGAAGTCCACGGCCTTGCACTCGATGTTGGCTAGGCACTCGCGGATCAAAGGCGCCCCGACGTTGCTGGCGCGCACCGGCGTAAGTTTGAACTTGGCGAATTTGTCGGTATCGGCGCCCGAGCAGGTCCCGATGCCGACCACCGTGTCCAGCATGTCGACCGTCGGGATTGCGATCACGCATTCTTTGGTGTCTTGCAGGGCCGCGAAGGAATGATTCCACGGGCCCGTGGTGATGGCGAGCA
>CAYNOF010000139.1:0-1293 GCA_964398335.1 uncultured Rhizobiaceae bacterium | reverse complement strand
GCTCGGAGGAGGGCAAGGGCAACGAGACCCTGCGCGACGCCGCCGCCATGCTGAAGACCGAGGGCTCGCCGGTGCGCTTCCATGGCTTCGTCGAAGGCAACGATATCGGCGCCGGCGCGGTCGACGTGGTGATCACCGATGGCTTCACCGGCAACGTGGCGCTGAAGGCCATGGAAGGCACGGCCAAGCTCTATACCGGCTTCGTGCGCGACGCTTTCAAGACCTCGACCCTGGCCAAGATGGGCTATGTCCTGGCCTCAGGTGCCTGGAACAAGCTGCGCAAGCGGGTCGATCCAAGGCGTTACAACGGTGCCGTGTTCCTGGGCGTCAACGGCGTGTGCGTGAAGAGCCATGGCGGCACCGACGCCTTGGGCTTCGCCAACGCCATCAGCGTCGCCGTTGATTCTGTGAAATACAATTTGAACGACAAGATCGTAGGCGATCTCAAGAGGTTGCGCGAGATTGTGGCCGATGCAGGGGGCCAGCCGGCGGTGGCGGTGGCCGGAGGAACGGGCACGCCATGATCCGCTCGATTGTCGAGAGCTGCGGGGCATATCTGCCCGAGCGCGTCATGACCAATGACGAGCTGGCCAGGAAGGTCGATACCTCCGACGAGTGGATCGTCCAGCGCACCGGCATCCGCTCGCGCCGCATCGCCGCCGAGGGCGAATTCACCTCGCATCTCGCGATCAAGGCCGCCGACCAGGCGCTGAGCCGTGCCGGTATGAAGGCCGCCGACCTCGACCTGATCGTGTTGGCCACCGCCACGCCCGACCAGACCTTTCCGGCCACTGCCACCAAGGTGCAGGCCAGCCTGGGCATGCATCGCGGCGCGGCGTTCGACGTGCAGGCGGTGTGCTCGGGCTTCATCTACGCGCTGTCGGTCGCCGACAGCATGATCAAGGGCGGCATGGCCGGCTCTGCCCTGGTGATCGGGGCGGAGACCTTCTCGCGCATCCTCGACTGGAACGACCGCGGCACCTGCGTGCTGTTCGGCGACGGCGCCGGCGCCGTGGTGCTGAAGGCGGGCGAGGGCAAGGGTACCGCCCAGGATCGCGGCATCCTGTGGAGCTCGGTGCATTCCGACGGCCGCTACCACGACCTGCTCTATGTCGATGGCGGGCCATCGACCACGGGCACGTCGGGCCATCTGCGCATGCAGGGCCGCGAGGTCTTCAAGCACGCCGTCACCAACCTGGCGGCCGTGGTCGGCGAGACCATGGGCAAGGTCGGGCTCGAGGCCAGCGACATCGACTGGCTGATCCCGCACCAGGCCAACAAGCGCATCATCGA
>CAYNOF010000138.1:0-1006 GCA_964398335.1 uncultured Rhizobiaceae bacterium | reverse complement strand
GCGGCGCCGGAGGCGGCCAACAACGCCGCGGCGCAGACCTCGTTCATCCCGATGCTGACGCTCGGCATCCCCTCCAACGCCGTCATGGCGCTGATGGTCGGCGCGATGATCATCCAGGGCATCCAGCCCGGTCCCGAGGTGATGACCAAGAAGCCCGACCTGTTCTGGGGCATGATCGCCTCGATGTGGGTCGGCAACCTGATGCTGGTGATCATCAACCTGCCGATGATCGGCATGTGGGTGAAGCTGCTCACGGTGCCCTACCGCTTCCTCTACCCGGCGATCCTGCTGTTCTGCTGCATCGGCGCCTACTCGCTGCAGAACTCGACCTTCCATGTCGAGCAGGTCGCGCTGTTCGGCGTGCTGGGCTACATCTTCATGAAGCTCGGCTGCGAGGGCGCGCCCTTCCTGCTGGGCCTCGTGCTCGGGCCGCAGATGGAGGAGTACTTCCGCCGCGCCATGCTGCTCTCGCGCGGCGATCCCAGCGTGTTCGTCACGCGGCCGATCAGCGCCGGCCTGCTGATCGTCACCGCCTTCCTGCTGCTGCTCATGGCCCTGCCCAACCTGCGCAAGAAGCGCGAGGAAGCGTTCCAGGAGGAGGGCTGAGAGCCAGCCTTCTCTCTCGGCGCCGCCCGCGGCCTCTGTCCGGTCGCAGGGAGAAGGAGACTTGATCGCAACCCCGGCGCATGCGTGAGTCGGGGCTGACATGGTCGATCTCCTCATCACCGTGGCGCTGATCGCGCTGAACGGCGTGTTTGCGCTCTCGGAGCTGTCGGTGATTTCGTCGCGGCGCGGCCGCCTGAAGGCCCTGGCCGACGCCGGCAGCCGCGGCGCCCGCACGGCGCTGGCGCTGGCCGACGATCCCGGTCGCTTCCTGTCGACGGTGCAGATCGGCATCACCCTGGTTGGCATCCTCGCCGGCGCCTTCTCCGGCGCGACCCTGGGCGGCGCGCTCACGGAGCTGCTGGCGGCGCGCGGCGTGCCGCCAGCCTGGGCGGACCCGATC
>CAYNOF010000137.1:0-6719 GCA_964398335.1 uncultured Rhizobiaceae bacterium | reverse complement strand
TCGTAGGCCGCCGACTCCTCGGTCCAGATGTCCTCGCAGACCGGGACGCCGAGGCGCACGCCGCGGAAGCTCACCGGCCCCGGCACCGGCCCGGGCGCGAAGACCCGCTTCTCGTCGAACACGCCGTAGTTCGGCAGGTCGACCTTGAAGCGCTTGCCGATGATCTCGCCGCGGTCGAGCGCGATGATGGCGTTGAACAGCTTGTCGTCCTCGCGCCACGGCGTGGTGACCAGCAGCGCCGGGCCGCCATCGGCGGTGTCGGCGCGCAATTCGTCGACGGCCTGGTGCAGGCGGCGCTGGAAGGCCGGCTTCAGCACCAGGTCCTCGGGCGGATAGCCCGACAGCACCAGCTCGGAGAAGATCACGATGTCGGCGCCCTGCCTGGCCGCCTCGGCGCGCGCGGCACGCACCTTGGCGACGTTGCCGGCGACGTCGCCGACAATGGGATTGAGCTGGGCGATGGCGATGGAAAGCTGATCGGTCATGTCACCACTCTAGAGGCGCCGCGCCGCACGGCAAGCCGCGGCGGGCACGTCGCGATCGCCTCGGCGATCGTCCCGGCCTCGACCTCGACGACCGTGTCGCCGCCGCCGAGCCCGGTGGCACGCCGACCGGCCTCGCTGACGAGATCGAGCGCGATCAGCATCTCCTCGTCCTTGCGGAAGTTCTGCCGGTAGCCGATCAGCCTGGCCCGCTCGAGCATGTCGCCATTGCCGTACGGCGACCACAGATCGCGGATGTTGTCGGAGCCCGAGAACACCTCGACGCCGGCCTCGCGCAGCGCCCGCACCGGCGGCATCGAGGCCGCGCCCGGCGCATGCGTCATGATCGCGACGTCGGCCTTCGCGAGGTCGTCGGCGACACGCTGCAGCGCATCCGGCTTCGCGTCACCCAGTGCGAAGGCGTGGCTGATCGCGACCTTGCCGCCAAGGCCAAGCGCCGCCGTGCGCGCAGCGATGTCCTGGATCTGCGCCAGCCCGCTCTCGCCGCCGTCGTGCAGATGGATATCGATGCCCTTGCCGTGGCGCGAGGCGAGCGCGAAGACCACGTCGAGATGGCCCTCCAGGTCGCGGTCGATGCCGACGGGATCGAGGCCGCCGACGAGATCGGCGCCTGCCTTCAGCGCCGCGTCGAGCAGCTCGGCGACGCCCGGATCGCGCAGGATGCCGGATTGCGGGAAGGCGACGATCTGCATGTCGACGCGATCACCGACCTGTTCGCGCAGCTCGAGGATCGCGTGCAGGTCATCGAGCTTGCGCGCCGTGTCGATGTCGACATGGGTGCGCAGTGCCGTCGTGCCGCACGAGAGCATCTGCTCCAGCAATCCGCGGCCGCGCTCGATGGTCGGCACCGGCAGCGCGCCGCGCACCGCGCGCTCGGCCTCGATGCGCTCGGCCACCGACGCGCCGGCGACGTGCGGCCGCCAGGGCATGCCCCACAGCGTCTTGTCGAGATGGCAGTGGCCGTCGACGAAGCCCGGCAGCGTCAGGACCATCGTCGGGCTACTTCAGTTCCCCGTTGCCGGCGCGGTGACGGTGGAGGAACTCGCGGCCGACCTTCACGCGCGGCGTGCCGTCGTACTCGACGATGTCGGCGGTGGCATAGGTCTCGGTCCAGTTGGCCGGCAGGAACGAGCCCGAGCCGACGACGTCGATCGGCGCGCCGGCCTCGGCCATCACGCGGCACTTGGCCGGGCCGAAGCCCGAGGAGGCGACGATCTTGACCTTGGGGAAGCCGGCGGCGTCGAGGTTCTCGCGCAGATGGAAGATCGCCGCCGCCGACACGCCGGTGCCGATCAGGTGGCGCAGCTCCTCCTCGGAGCGATAGCCGCGGATCGATTCGCGCGCGTACTTCTCCATCACGGCATAGGAGCGCGGCGGATCGAGGCCCTCGATATAGCGGCCACCCGTGGTGTCGAGGCGCAGCGACATGTTGCCGGCGGCGGCGAGCTCGGGAAAGCCGCGGCAGACCGCCAGCGAGTCGGTGACCTCGTGCGCGAAGTAGTCGACCAGCACGGTCATCGGCTCGCCGGGGAAGGTCTCGGCGAACATCTGCGCGGCGCGCAGGGTCGAGCCGGCGTAGCCGATCAGGGCGTGCGGCATGGTGCCCAGCCCCTGCTCGCGGCCGAAGAAATGCGCCGTGGCGTGGGTGGCGTTGCCGATGAAGCCGACGGCGTTGTCCTTGCGCTGCGCGCGCTTCGAGCCGACCGAGGCGGCGTAGGCCATCATCTCGGCCATCTCGGTGCCGGCGCAGTGGCGCGCGTCCATGGCGAGGAAGGCCGTCTTCGGCATCTCCGCGCACATGGTGTAGGCGTTGTAGGCGGCGACGCAGGCCGGCCCGAGCTTCTGCAGGAAGATCGTCTCGAGATCGACCAGATGGTAGAACGAGCCGGTGATGTACAGCATCGGCTCGCCGGCGCCGACCCACTTGCCCTCGGGATAGCGCAGATCGATCTCGACCTGGGTGCCGCGCGTCGTGGTCAGCTCGCGCAGCCAGTCGAGCGCCAGCTTCGGCGCGCAGATCACCGGGCGGCGCATGAAGATCGCGTAGGTCACCCGGCTGTCGCCGAACTTGCCGATCACCGCCTTGGTGCGGTTGAAGTAATGGTCGGTAAACCGGGCGATTTCGTTGTCGACCGGATGCATGGGTCCCCCTCGCCGCTGCCGCCCGCGTTGCCGCGGGCGGGAGACGGACGAACGTTACTTGGCGGATAGAGCGGGCCGCTCGCGCGACAGCCTCTCGGATTTGAGCTGCTCGGCCAGCAGGAAGGCGAGCTCGAGCGCCTGGCTGGCGTTGAGCCTGGGATCGCACTGCGTTTCGTAGCGCGCCGTCAGGCCCTCGACGGTGATGTCGACGGCACCGCCGACACACTCCGTGACCTCCTGGCCGGTCATCTCGAAATGCACGCCGCCGGGGTGCGTGCCCTCGGCGCGGTGGATGGCGAAGAACTCGCGCACTTCCTGCAGCACGGCGCTGACATGGCGCGTCTTCAGCCCGTTGGTGGCCTTCACCGTGTTGCCGTGCATGGGATCGCACGACCACACGATGACCTTGCCCTCGCGCTTGGCGGCGCGGATCAGCGCCGGCAGATGGTCGGCCACCTTGCCGGCGCCCATGCGGGCGATGACGGTGATGCGGCCGGCGGTGTTGCGCGGATTGAGCGAGTCCAGCAGGCGCAGGAAGTCGTCCGGCTTGGTGGTCGGACCGGCCTTGAAGCCCAGCGGGTTCTTCACGCCGCGCAGGAACTCGACATGCGCGCCGTCGGGCTGGCGCGTGCGATCGCCGATCCACAGCATGTGGGCCGAGCAGTCGTACCAGTCGCCCGAGGTCGAATCGACGCGGGTCAGCGCCTGCTCGTACTGCAGCAGCAGCGCCTCGTGGCTGGTGAAGAAGTCGGTCTCGGCGATCTGCGGCGTGGTCGACGATGTCAGGCCGCACGCCGCCATGAAGGTCAGCGTCTCGTCGAGGCGCTTGGCGAGATCCTCGTACTGCGCCGCCGCCGGCGAGTTGGCGACGAAGTCGAGGTTCCAGCGATGCACCTCGTGCAGGTCGGCGTAGCCGCCCTGGGCGAAGGCGCGCAGCAGGTTGAGCGTGGCGGCCGACTGGTTGTAGGCCTGCACCATGCGCTCCGGATCGGGCTTGCGCGCCGAGGGCGTGAACTCGAAGCCGTTGACGTTGTCGCCGCGGTAGCTGGGCAGGGTCACGCCGCCGATCTCCTCGGTATCCGAGGAGCGCGGCTTGGCGAACTGGCCGGCCATGCGGCCGACCTTCACGACCGGCACGCCCGCACCGTAGGTCAGCACGACCGCCATCTGCAGCAGCACGCGGAACGTGTCGCGGATGGTGTTGGCGGTGAAGTCCTGGAAGCTCTCGGCGCAGTCGCCGCCCTGCAGCAGGAAGGCCTTGCCTTCCGCCACGCTGGCCAGCGCCGCGGTCAGCTTGCGCGCCTCGCCGGCGAAGACCAGCGGCGGGTAGCGGCGCAGGCGCGCCTCGGCGCCCTCCAGGGCCGCCTTGTCGTCATAGGTCGGCATCTGCTGGGCGGGAAACGACCGCCACGACTCGGGAGACCAGGGAAACGAAGCCGCGCCCGCCGCCCCGAGGGTGGTCGGTTTGCGCTGCGTCGCAGCCTGGATCGCGTTCATGACTTCCTCCATGCATCCGCCTGTCCCGGCGGGCGCCCGGTTCTACGATTTTTCCACATGCCCCGCCAGCGTCGGGCGTTTCGGGCCCAGCCTCACCCCGAGGAGCGCCCGCAGGGCGCGTCTCGAAGGGCGGGCGACATACACGATGCCTGTTGCCCGTGCTCCGAGACGGCCGCTGCACGGCCTCATCGGCATGAGGCTTTATTCAGTAGAATCAGTTACTTGCCCCCTTATTCCGCCGCCTTGGCGACCGGCTTGGGATCGGCCCGCTTGGTGCGCATGGTGACGAATTCCTCGCCGGCCGTGGGATGGATGCCCACGGTGGCGTCGAACATCGCCTTGGTCGCCTTCGCCTTCACGGCGATGCCGACGCCCTGGATCAGCTCGGCCGCGTCGTCGCCCACCATGTGCGCGCCGACCACCCGGTCGGTCTCGGAATCGACCAGCAGCTTCATGAAGGTCTTGGCCTTGCGGTGGGTCAGGGTGTGCTTCATCGGCGTGAAGCTCGAGGCGTAGACGTCGAGCCGCGGATAGACCCGCCGCGCCTGCTCCTCGGTCAGGCCCACCGTCGCCATCTGCGGCTGGCTGAACACGGCCGAGGGCACGTCCTGGTGATCGGCCTTGCGCGGCTTGTTGCCGAACACGGTGTCGGCGAAGCAGTGCGCCTCCATCAGCGCCACCGGCGTGAGGTTGATGCGGTCGGTGAGATCGCCGACGGCGTAGATGTTGGGCACGGTCGAGGCCGACCATTCGTCGACCGCGACGGCGCCGGCCTTGTTGAGGGTGACGCCGACCTTGTCGAGCCCCAGGCCGCCGGTGTTGGGCACGCGGCCGGTGGCGTACATCACGCAATCGGTCTCGATCTCCTCGCCCTGGGTCGTGGTCGCGACCAGCGAGCCGCCGCGGCGCTCGATCTTGGCCAGCTCGGTCTCGGGCCTGAAGCGCACGCCCTTGTCGGTCATGCCGGTCTGCACCGCCTTGCGGCATTCCTCGTCGAAGCCGCGCAGCACCAGGTCGCGGCGCAGCACCAGGCTCACCTCGGAACCCAGCCCGTTGAAGATGCCGGCGAACTCCACGGCGATGTAGCCGCCGCCGACGATCAGGATGCGCCCGGGCAGGCTGGGCAGGTGGAAGGCGTCGTCGGAGACGATCGCCAGCTCGGCGCCGGGAATCGAGGGCCGCCACGGCCGCGCACCGGTGGCGAGCAGGATCTTGTCGGCCGTGATCATCTTGTCGCCGACCGCGACGGTGTGGGCGTCCATCAGCCGGCCGCGGCCGACCACCAGCTCGACCTTGGCGTTCTTCAGCAGGGTCTTGTAGATGCCGTTGAGCCGCATGACCTCCTTCTGCACGTTGTCGCGCAGGGTGGCCCATTCGAAGCTCGGCTCGGGGATCGTCCAGCCATAGGCGGCGGCGTCCTCGATCTCCTCGTGTACGTGGCTGCCGTAGACCAGCAGCTTTTTCGGCACGCATCCCCGGATGACGCAGGTGCCGCCCACCAGGTCGTCCTCGCAGATGCCGACGCGGGCACCATGGTTGGCGGCCACCCGGCTGCCGCGCACCCCGCCGGAACCGGCGCCGATGACGAACAGGTCATAGTCGTAAGCGCTCATGCGACGTCCTCTGTAACGCTTCGCCGCGTTTCCGCCGCGAAACCGTCCCTATCCCGCCTCCGGGAGCCAACTATATCGGGTTCGCCGGCCCGGATTGAAGATCGTGGGGATGAAATGCTCTCACGCATCGTATGGGTCGAAGGAAGGGGGGTGATTGCAACCGCCCCGTTCGGGAGAATGATCGATATGTCCATGATCCGTATCGCCGCCGCCACCCTGGTCGCCGGCCTCGTCGTCCTGCCGGGCGCCTTCGCCCAGGCCGCGCCGAACCCGGCCAATACCGGCGGCCAGAGCCGCGCCCAGGCGGCGTTCGACCGCCTCGACACCAACAAGGACGGCTTCATCGACCTCGCCGAGATGAAGGCGTCGCGCGCCGCGCTGTTCGAGCGCCTCGACACCAACAAGGACGGCCAGCTGACCGGCGACGAGATGCGCGCCGGCCGTCCGGCCCGCGGCCAGCGCGCCGCCAACGCCCAGCGCACCATCGGCCGCGACGAGTTCATCGCGCGCGCCGAGCAGTCGCTGACGCGCCGCGATACCGACAAGGACGGCAAGCTGAGCTTCACCGAATTCAGCCAGCGCCGCACCCGCCCGGCGCCGGCACCGGCGCGGTGATCCGGGCCTTCTCCCCGCCGGCGGGAGAGTGATTGCTATGGCTGGCTCATCCCCCTCAGCCTCGGGCTGAGGGGGATGAGCAGCTTCCGTCGCCCGATTTCTATGGTCTGCGATGGCCGTCGGCTTCGCACGCCGGCCGGTGGCGATCTCTATGGTTGGTTATGGCTATGCGACGTGCGCCGGCGCCGTCGAGCGAGCCATGGCGCCGTCCACCAGCTCGAGGCGGAGCGGCCGGTTGAGCTCCACGGCGACGCCGACGACCCGGTCGAGCGCCGGCAGCACGTCGCGTGCGAGATCGCGGCCATCGGCACGCCACCGCGCGGCATGAAGCGCCACGTCCGCGGGCACA
>CAYNOF010000136.1:0-8635 GCA_964398335.1 uncultured Rhizobiaceae bacterium | reverse complement strand
GGACCGCGCGCGAGGCGATCGCCGCGCTCAGCGATGGCGGCAGCTTCGTCGAGTACGGCGGCCTCGCGCGGCCCGCGGTGCCGGGCATGAGCGGCGCCGCCGATGGCATCGTGATGGGCACGGCGCGCGTCGAGGGAAGGCCGGTCGACCTGCTGTTCTACGACTACACGGTCTATGCCGGCACGCAGAGCGCCATCAACCACATGAAGAGCAGCCGCATGTTCGAGCATGCCGAGCGGCTGCGACTGCCGGTGATCTGCTGGCTCGACGGCGGCGGCGCGCGGCCGCACGACATGAAGGTCGAGGCGCGCGGCTCGACACCGACCTTCGTCGTCTTCGCCCGGCTCTCCGGCCTGGTGCCGACCATCGGCATCCTGCCCGGCCGCGCCTTCGCCGGGCACGCCAACCTCGCCGGCATGTGCGACGTGCTGATCGCCACGCGCGATTCGTCGATGGGCATGGCCGGCCCGCCGCTGGTCGAGGCCGCGCTGGGCGTGAAGCTCACACCCGAGGAGATCGGCCCCGCCGAGGTCCACGCTGCGTCGGGCGTGATCGACATCCTGGTCGACGACGAGGCGCAGGCCATCGCCGCGGCCAAGAAGTACCTCGGCTATTTCTCCGGTCCCGCCGCCGCAGGCCCTGCGCCCGATACGCGCGCGCTGCGCGACCTGGTGCCGGAAAGCCCGCGCCGCGCCTACAACGTGCGCAAGGCGATCGAGGGTATCGCCGATGTCGGCAGCATCATGGAGCTCAAGGCCGCCTATGGCCGCGCCGTGGTGACCTCGCTGATCCGCATCGGCGGAAGGCCGGTCGGCGTCGTCGCCAACCAGCCGATGTTCCTCGCCGGCGCGATCGACAGTCCGGCCTCGATCAAGACCGCGCGCTTCATCCAGCTCTGCGACGCCTTCGACATCCCCATGCTGTTGCTGTGCGACACGCCGGGGCTGATGGTCGGCCCCGATGTCGAGAAGACCGGGCTGGTACGCCACAGCGCGCGCGTGCTCACGGCGCTCGCCAACGCGACGATCCCGGTGATGACCGTGGTGCTGCGCAAGGCCTACGGCCTCGGTTACTACATCATGGGCTCGCAGCCGCTGAATCCGTCGATCCTGCTCGCCTGGCCGACGGCCGAGTATGGCGGCATGGGCCTGGAAGGCGCGGTGAACATCATCTACCGCCAGGAACTCGACGCCATCGTTGACCCCGAAGAACGCGCGGCGATGCACCGCCAGCTCACCGCGCAGCTCAAGAGGTCGAACACCGCGACCGAGGTCGCCGCCCGCTTCCTCTACGACGACGTGATCGACCCGGCCGACACGCGCGATATCCTGCTCAACACGCTGGCGACGTTTCCCGCGCCATTGCCGCGCACGACCCGCAAGCGCCTGATCGAGCCGATGTAGGAGGCACGCATGAGCCGCACCTGGCACGACAAGCGCATCCCCGCGCCCGAGGACTGCGTGCTGCGCGAGGTGCTGGAGCGACGCGCCGCCGAGACGCCGGACAAGACCTTCGCGATCTTCGCCGACGGCACGACCTGGACCTATCGCCAGACGCTGCAGATCGCGCGCCAGGCGGCGCTCGGATTCCAGCGCCTGGGCGTGAAGCAGGGCGAGCCCGTGCTGTCGTGGCTGCCCAACGGGCCGGATGCGATCCGCGTCTGGTTCGGGCTGAACTGCATCGGCGCGGTCTACGTGCCGGTGAACCTCGCCTATCGCGGCCGCATCCTCGAGCATGTCGTCGACAACTCGGACGCGTCCCTGATCGTCGCGCACGCCGATCTCTACGGCCGCCTCGCCGACGTCAACCGCGCCAGGCTCAAGCAGGCGGTGGTGATCGGCGGCGCTCCCGCCGCGATGTCAGGCATGACCGCGCACGGCCCGGAAGCGCTGTCGCCCGCAGGCGAGCCGGCGCCGCCCGCGCGCGAGATCATGCCGTGGGACACGCAGACCATCATCTACACGTCGGGCACGACCGGCCCGTCGAAGGGCGTGCTGACCTCGTATGTGCATCTCTATACGGCGGCGACCGAATCGTTCTTCTTCCTCGGCAAGGACGACCGCTTCATGCTGAACCTGCCGATGTTCCATGTCGGCGGCGCCGGCCCCGCTTATGCCATGCTGCTGCTGGGCGGCTCGATCAGCGTCGTCGACGCATTCGACACCGCCTCGTTCTGGCAGGTGGTGACGAAGACGCAAGCGACCAGCACGGTGCTGCTGGGCGTGATGGCGACCTTCCTGGTCAAGCGTGCGCCCGGCCCCGAGGATCGCGCCCACACCCTGCGCTCGGCGATCATGGTGCCGCTGTGCGAGGACTCGGAAGCCTTCTCGCAGCGCTTCGGCTGCGACGTCTACACCGTGTTCAACATGACCGAAGTGTCCTCGCCGATCGTGTCGGGTCGCAATCCCGGTCCGCTCACCACTGCCGGCAGGCCGCGCGCCGGCGTCGAGGTGCGCATCGTCGACGACAACGATTGCGAGGTCGCCCCGGGCGAGACCGGCGAGCTGATCGTGCGCACCGACCGGCCCTGGGCGATGAACCATGGCTACAACAAGAACCCCGAGGCCACCGCACGCGCCTGGCGCAATGGCTGGTTCCACACCGGCGACGCGTTCCGCGCCGACGCCGAGGGCAACTACTTCTTCGTCGACCGCATGAAGGATGCGATCCGCCGGCGCGGCGAGAACATCTCCTCCTTCGAGGTCGAGACCGAGGTCTGTGCTCATCCTGCCGTCAAGGAAGCGGCGGCGGTGGCCGTGGCGAGCGAGCATGCCGAGGACGAGGTGCTGGTGGCGGTGTCGCTGGCCGAGGGTGCGAGCCTGGACCCGGCCGAGCTGATCCACTTCCTCGTGCCGCGCATGGCGCACTTCATGGTGCCGCGCTACGTGCGCATCGTGCCCGAGCTGCCCAAGACGCCGACGCAGAAGGTGCAGAAGCACCTGCTGCGCAGCGAGGGCATCACCGTGGATACCTGGGACCGCGAGGCTGCCGGCATCCGCGTCCGCCGCGAGAAGATCGGTCGCGTCGCATGATCGAGCTCAGCTGCTTCTACAGCCTGTCCTCGCCCTGGGCGTATTTCATGGGCCCGCGGCTGCAGGACATCGTGCGCCGCCACAACGCGAAGCTCGTGCTCAAACCCTACGACTTCCAGGTCGTGGTGCCGAAAACCGGCGGTGTGCCGCTGCGCACGCGTCCGCAGCCGCGCCGCACCTATCACGACCTCGAGCTCGATCGCTGGCGTAGGCATCTCGGCATGCCGATGGTGCTGAAGCCGAAATACTATCCGGAGGTCGTCACCGATCCCGACTGGAACAAGCGGCCGGGCTGGACGGTGATCGCCGCCCAGATGCGCGGCCTCGACGCCTTCCGCCTGAGCCACGCGCTCTTGCGCGCGCTGTGGGCGGAAGAGCGCGACACGTCGCAGGCCGATGTGCGCCGCGCAGTGGCCGACGAGAATGGCCTGCCCGGCGCCGAGCTGGTGGCGGCCGAGACCAGCGATCCCGTGCAGGCGCTCTATCGTCAGTACAGCACGGAAGCCGAGAAGCTCGGCGTGTTCGGCGCGCCGACCTTCGTGCTCGATGGCGAACGCTTCTGGGGCCAGGACCGCCTCGACTTCCTCGACCGCGCACTCGATCGACTGCGCGCCCGCGATACGAACGGCGCCAACGCGCAGTGACCCGCGAGCGCCGGCGCTTCCGGTTCAGTGCGGGATTCGCTCCGCGTACGCCGCCGTCAGCTTCGCGTGCGTCGCCCACAGCGGCTCGGGTTCGCGGCCTTCGAGCCTGGCCTGCAGGATGCCCAGATGCAGGTGCCAGCCGCCGGATACGTCGGCCATCTCGGCGCGGCTCGGCAGGCGGCGATGCGTCAGCACCAGCCGCACGTTCCTGCCTTCGGATGTCAGCTCGAACGTCACCTCCGATGGCGGCACCCCCTCCTTGGGCTCGCTGAAGGTGAAGGCCAGCACGCGCGGCGGCTCCCAGCGCGTCACCATGCTGTGGAAGGTGAATCCCTTGTCGGTGACGTCGCGGTATTTTTCCGGCACCGGCTCGTCGACGGTCATCAGATTGCGGTGCTTGAAGTGCAGGTCGAGCCTGCCGCCGACACGCGGCTCCATCGGCCCGCCGGCGAACCACTTGGCGCGCTGGACCGGATCGGTGAGGAATTCCCACACACGCTCGATCGGTCCGGGCAGCACGCGCTCGAAGCGCACGGTGCTGGCGTCGAGCACCACGCCGTAGTCGCTCATGACCTTCTCCTGCTCTTGGCCGGCGTCTCGCGCAGCGCGTGCTCCAGGGCGTCCAGCCGCCCCTTCCAGAAGCGCCGCACGTCCGCCAGCCAATGGTCGATCTCGTCGAGCCCGGCCGGATCGAGGCTATAGATGCGCCGCTGTCCATCGACGCGCACCGCGACCAGCTTCGCGTCGCGCAGCACCTTCAGGTGCTGCGAGATCGCCGGCCCGCTGACGGCGAAGTGCTCGGCGATGTCGCCCGCGGCCCGTTCGCCGCGGCCCAGCATCTCAACGATCCTGCGGCGGGTCGGATCCGCCAGCGCGGCGAGGCTCTCCATGAGCCTCTATATAAGTCTATACTTATTTAAGTCAATATTTAATCAAAGCCACTCCGGCTTCGAGCTGCCCAGCGGCTCGGCCGGCCGCGCATAGAAGCCGGGCGTCGCGGAAAGCCGCACGACGGGCTTGAGGTGACGCAGGCGGCCGAACGGGCCGTCGGTCTCCATGGTGATCGCCGCGATCTCCTCGTCGGCGAGCTCGGCCTTGGCGCTCGACATGTCGACCGTGCCCAGCCCGCCGATCCAGTGCGCCACCTGCACCAGCGACAGCCGCACCAACCACGAGCCGCCTTCGGTGGCGCGCCTGTGCAGCGCCAGCATCACACCCAGGGCGCCGATGAAGCCCGCGATGTAGTCGTTGGCCTGCACCGGCATGTTGCGCGGCTTCTCCAGCGAGCTGCCGGCCGCCGCCATGCCGGTGACGTTCTGCACGATGGAGTCGAAACCGCGCCGGTCGGCCCACGGCCCGGCATGCGAATAGGCGCAGAGGCTGAGGCAGACGATGCCCGGCCGCAGCGCCGCCAGCGCCTCGGGCGAGAAGCCGCGTGCGGCGAGCGTGCCCGGCCGATAGCCCTGGCTGAAGACGTGCGCGCCCTTCACCAGTGCCTTCAGCGTCTCGACATTCGCCCGATCGCGCAGATCGAGGTAGGCGCCGCGCTTGCCGTGGCCGGTGTCCATCAGCAGGTCGGTCTGATAGGGCAGATGCTCGGCGGCGATGTGCAGCACGTCGGCGCCGTTCTCCGCCAGCACGCGCCCGCAGGTCGGGCCGGCCAGCACGCGCGTCAGGTCGAGCACGCGGATGCCGGCGAGCGGGCGGTTGCCCTCGGGCAGCTCCTCCGGCGGCGCCTCGCCGATCTTCACCACCTCGAACAGCGGCAGCTTCGCCACCGCCTGGCCATGCGGATGCGCCGCCCATTCGCTCTGCGTGCGCGTCAGCCCGCCGACCATGCCCGATGCGGCGATCGCATCCTCGATGTCCTGGCCCTTCCACTTGGCGACGGCGGCGGCGAGGCCGGCGCGGTCCTCGGTCTGCGCGCCGGTGACGCGCAGCGCGCCGGCGCGATGATGCGGATGGTTGGTGTGCAGGAACATGTGCCGGCCGTCCGCCGTGGCGTAGTGGCCGGCCAGCGGATCCCAGCTCACCGGTCTCTTGCCGTCGCGCAGCACATAGGTGTTGGAGCGCAGCGCGGCGGCCGCGGCGCGCAGATCGACCGCCACCGACTGGCCGCGACCGGTGCGCAGCCGCCACAGGTCGCTCGCCGCCACCCCGATCGCGCCCAGCGCCGCCGCACCGGCCGAGCCGATCGCGAACGGCGTCGGGAACACCGGATCGCCTGACGTGAAGCGCACATCGTCGTCGGCGCGCGGCATGCGCCCGGCGAGCTTCAGCACGTCGTGCATCAATCGTATCGGCATCAGGCGCTTCCCGTGAGGCGACGCAGTTCGGCCAGGGCTTCCGGCCAGTCGCCGAGATGATTGCCGTAGAGCGCCCCGTCCCTGAGGACCAGGAATCGCGGCGTCCCGTCGGGCACCAGCAGCGACTGCAGGATCGGCAGCAGACGTGCGGGCCAGTAGCGCGGATTGTAGGCGTCGCGAATCCGCCGCGGCTCGATCTCCGTGAAGGAGATCTGCTTGAACATGGGCGAGGCCACCAGGTCCGGCTGCTCCCGCCGCCGCCACAGCGCGCAATATGGACACTCGCGCGCGCCGATATAGACCAGCTCGATCCGGCTGGAATTTGCCCGCGTCTCGCCCGACGCCAGCACCGCCAACGTGGTTGCGACAAAGGATCTGCGCTTCATGGTGCGGCGAGCCTAGCACAATCATCCGTTTGACTTCATGCGGCGCGCGCGGGAGGGTCGCGGCCAGAGGGACATCGAACGAACCGCCATGCCACAAGACCTGCACGGCCTGACGCTCACCTGCGCGTCGGCCGAAGCCGCCGACGCTTTCAACCGCGCCACGCTGGGCTACATCAAGTACCGCCTCGACACGCCCCAGCACCTTGCCGCCGCGCTCGCCGCCGATCCGCAATTCGCGCGGGGGCAGTGCCTGCGGGGCTATTTCGCTTTGCTTTCGTACAAGCAGGCCAACGTCGCGACCGCGCACGAGGCCGCGACGGCCGCGCGGGCGGCGGCCCGACGTGCCAGCCGGCGCGAGACGCAGCTCATCGATGCGCTGGATCAATGGATCGCCGGCGATCTCGACGGTGCGCTGGCGACCTGGGAGATGATTCTCGCCGACAATCCCACCGACGTGCTGGCGCTGCGTCTGTCGCACTTCAACTACTTCTGGCTCGGCCGTCCGCGCACCATGCGCGAGTCGGTCATGCGCGTCGCCGAGCATTGGGGCCGCGAGCTGCCGGGCTACGCCACGTTGCTGTCGTGCCTGTGCTTCGCCCACGAGGAGTCCAGCGACTACGACTCGGCCGAGCCGGTGGGACGCGAGGCGATCAGCATCGATCCCGGCGATTTGTGGGGCACGCACGCGGTGGCGCACGTGCTGGAGATGCAGGGCCGGCACGAGGAAGGCATCGCCTGGCTCGACGGGCTGGAGAAGCACTGGGAGGGCGGCAACAATCTCAAGCATCACCTCTGGTGGCACCGCGCCATGTTCCATTTGGAGCGGCGCGAGACCGACAAGGTGCTCGAGCTCTACGACCGCAGCTTCCGCAACTTCGATTCAGCGCTGACCAAGGCGCAGCCCGACGTCTACATCGACGTGCAGAACGCCGCCTCGATGCTGTTCCGGCTGGAGCGTCACGGCGTCGACGTCGGCAATCGCTGGGTCGAGATCGCCGACAAGGCCGAGGAACGCATCGGCGACTGCCTGTCGAGCTTCACCCTGCCGCACTGGATGATGGCGCTCACCGCCACCGGCCGCTTCGGCGCCGCTGACGCGATGCTGAACGAGATGCGCGCCTTCGGCCGCGGCAAGGGCACGGTGGCGCCGATCGTCGGCCGCGTCGCCGTGCCGATCTGCGAGGCGGTGATCGCCCATCGCAAGGGCGAGCACCAGGCGGCGCTCGACGCCATGCGCCCGGTGCTGTCGGAGATGTACCGCCTGGGCGGCAGCCACGCGCAGCAGGATGTGCTGAAGCAGATGTTCGTCGAATCCGCGGTGCGCGCCGACAGCAGCAAGGATGTGCGCCTGATCCTGGCGCATCTGCGCACGCGCTATCCGGAGCTGCCGCCGGAGAAGCGCATCGGTTACGCCGAAGCGGCCAAGCGCTATTCGAACTGAGCGCCGTTGGAGGGACGAATGGAACGCATGACCACCGCGCAGGCCGTCGTCGGCACGCTGCGGCGCAACGGCATCGACACGATCTATTGCCTGCCCGGCGTGCAGAACGATCCGTTCTTCGACGCGCTGTACGACAACACCAACGCCATCCGCCCGATCCATGCGCGCCATGAGCAGGGCTGCGCCTACATGGCGCTGGGCGCGGCGCTGGCGACGGGCAAGCCGCAGGTCTACGCCGTGGTGCCCGGACCGGGCTTCCTCAACACCACGGCGGCGCTGTCGACGGCCTACGCCTGCAACGCGCCCGTGATGGCTCTGTCGGGCCAGATCCCGCTGTCGCTGGTCGGCCGCAACCTGGGCCAGCTCCACGAACTGCCCGACCAGCTCTCGATCATGCGCGGCCTGACCAAATGGGCGGCACGCATCAAGGGCGCGGCCGAGGCGCCGGGCCTCGTCAACGATGCCTTCCGTGTCATGCAGTCGGGTCGCCCACGGCCGGTCGGCCTCGAGTGCTCCATGGACACGTGGGCACGCAAGGCGACGGTGGCGATGCCGCAGGAAGGCGGGATACCCGAGGTCATTCCCGTCGACGAGGAGGCGGTCGAAGCGGCCGCCAGGCTGCTGGGCAACGCCAAGCGGCCGCTGATCGCCGTCGGTGGCGGCGCGCTGCACGCCGGCGAGGCCCTGCGTGCGGTGGCCGAGGCATTGCAGGCGCCGGTGATGGCCGCGCGCATGGGCCATGGCGCGATCGACTGCCGCCACCCGCTGTCGATCAACAGCCTCGCCGGCCACAAATTCTGGGCGACCGCGGACGTCGTGCTGGCGG
>CAYNOF010000135.1:0-3215 GCA_964398335.1 uncultured Rhizobiaceae bacterium | reverse complement strand
GAGGGCAGCATCGGTCCGCGCGCGGCGCTGCTGTCGGAATGCATGCGGCCGGCGGCGACGACCGATCGCTGGATCGGCGGCATGACCGATGCCGACAGCGCGCTGGCCGGCGTGGTGCGCCTCGACTGCCCGACGGAACAGGCCGAGGCGGTGGCCGTCGCACTGGCATTGCGCCAGACGCTGGAGACGGCCGAACGCACCGCGGCGCTGGTCACGCCCGACCGCGAGCTGGCGCGTCGCGTCGCGGCCGAGCTGCGGCGCTGGGACATCGATATCGACGACTCGGCCGGCGTGCCGCTGTTCGAGACGCCGCCGGCGGCGCTGGCGCGGCTCGTGCTGACGATGCTGGCCGATGGTTTCGCGCCGGTGGCGCTGCTGTCGGTGCTGCAGCATCCCTTCGTGGCGCTGGGCATGGCGCGCGAGCGATGCCGGCACGATGCTCGCCTGCTCGATTCGCGGGTGCTGCGCGGTCCCCGGCCGGAGTCGGGGCTTGCCGCATTGCAGAGATTGACGGCGCCGCTGGAGGCTGGCGAACGTCTCGCACTGGCCGAATTGCTGGCCGCTCTCGCCAGGGCCTGCGAACCGTTGACGGCGCTCGGCGAGCGCGCAGCGCTGCCCGTGCCGGTGTGGCTGTCGGCCCTCGCCGCCGCGCTCGAAGCGCTCGCGGCGACCGACACGATGCCGGGCGCGGCGACGATGTGGCGCGGCGATGCCGGCGAGGCGCTGGCGCGGATGATCGCGACACGGCGCGAGGGCGATGACCTGCCCTCAGTGACGCTCGCGCAGCTGCCCGATCTGTTCGACGAGTTGCTGGCCGGCATCGTCGTGCGGCCGCGGCACGGCCGCCACCCGCGCCTGGCGATCCTCGGCCCGCTCGAAGCGCGCTTGCAACGCGCCGACCGCGTGGTGCTGGGCGGCCTGAACGAGGGGACGTGGCCGGCCACCGTCGACACCGGACCGTGGCTCAACCGGCCGATGCGGCGAACCCTGGGCCTGCCGCAGCCGGAGCGGCGCATCGGCCAGGCGGCGCATGATTTCGCCCAGGCCTTCGCCGCCGAGGAGGTCTTTCTCGTGCGCAGCAACCGCGTCGGCGGCACGCCCACCGTGCCGGCGCGCTGGCTGGCGCGGCTCGACGCGCGCCTGGGCTACGATTCGCAGGACAAGGAGGCGAAGCCGCCGGCCTACATCGCGGCGGGCTTCGACTATCTCGACTGGACGGCCGATCTCGACGCGGCCGCGACGCGCGCAAGCCCGGTGCGGCCGAGCTAACGCCCGCCGCCGGCGGCGCGCCCGACACGGCTGTCGGCCAGTGCGATCGAGCAATGGCGGCGCGATCCCTATGGGCTGTACGCGCGGCTGATCCTGAACCTCTCGCCGCTCGATCCGCGGGAGCAGCCGTTCGGGCCGGCCGAGCGCGGCACGGCGATCCACGATGCGCTGGAGGCGTTCCTGCGCGCCTGGCCGGACGCGCTGCCCGACGATGCCGCGGCGAAGCTGATCGAGCTCGGCCGGCAGAAGCTGGCGCCGCTGCTCTCGCGCCCGGCCGACCGCGCCTTCTGGTGGCCGCGCTTCGAGCGTCTGGCGGGGTGGTTCTGCGATTTCGAGCGCCAGCGTCGCGCCGAGGGCTGGCGTCCCTACGTGCTGGAGAGGCGCGGCGAGCGCGTGATCGGCCCGGTGACGATCAACGCCAAGGCCGATCGCATCGACCGCAACGGCTCGGCCTGGGAGATCATCGACTACAAGACCGGCCGCGTGCCGACGCGCGACGAGATCAGGGGCGTGTACGCGCCGCAGCTCGCCGTCGAGGCGCTGATCGCGCGCGCCGGCGGCTATGGCGAGAAGGCGGGCGGCGACATCGAGCTCAGCTACTGGCGCACCGGCGGCGGCGATGCGCAGCGTGCGATCGCCGTGAAGGACGTGGCCGAGGTGATCGCCGCCACCGAGCGGGTGCTGGGCGAGATGATCGACGCCTTCTACAAGGCCGGCGCGCCCTACACGGCGATCCCGCAGCCGGCCCACGCGCCGGCGTTCAACGACTATGCCCACCTCGAACGCCTCGACGAGTGGCAGACGCGCGTCGATGCCGACGAGGAGGAGGCGTCGTGAGCGACGTACTCGCCACCGCCAATGCCCAGCAGCGCCTGGCGATTGATCCGGCGCGCTCGACCTGGGTGATGGCGAATGCCGGCACCGGCAAGACGCATGTGCTGACCAACCGCATCCTGCGCCTGTTGCTGGATGGCGCCCAGCCGCAGCGCATCCTCTGCCTGACCTTCACGCGCGCTGCGGCGGCGGAGATGCGCAACCGGCTGGCCGGCCGGCTGGGGCGCTGGACGTTGATGAGCGATGCCGCACTGGGCGCCGAACTCGGTAAGCTGGCCTTGCCGAAGCCCGACGCCGATACATTGCAGCGCGCGCGCCAGCTCTTCGCGCGCGTGCTCGACGCGCCGGGCGGCGTGCACATCCTCACCATCCACGCTTTCGCGCAATGGCTGCTGACGCGCTTTCCGCTCGAGGCCGGCGTCGCGCCCAACGCCAAGGTGCTCGACGAGACCGAGGCGCGCCAGTTGCTCGACCAGGCGCGCGACGAGCAGATCGCCGCCATCGCGCACGGCGAGGACGCGGCGCTGGTGGCCGCGCTGGACACCGTGGCGCGGCGTGTCAGCGAAGCCGACTCCGCCACGGCGCTCGATCGTCTGCTCGGCGAGCGGGGTCGGCTGGCGGCGCTGGGCAGCGATGTCGAGGCGGTGATCGCGACCTTGCGCGAAGGGCTCGGGCTGGGCGATCACGACGACGAGGCCGCGGTCCTGTCGGCGAGCTGGGGCGAGACCGATGCGATGGCGTCGACGCTGTATGGCATCGTCGAGTCGCTGGCGCGCATGCCGGGCGCGAAGAACGACGCGATGGCCGACGGCATCAAGAGCTGGCTCGAGCGGGGCGAGGGCGGCGAGGCCGAGGCGCGGCGCCTGTGGCCCGACTATCGCGCGGCCTTCCTGACCGCCTCGGACTCGCCGCGCAAGGATGCGCCGACCAGGAAGTGGCGCGATGCCAATCCTGACCTGCTGCAGGCCGTCGAGCGCGAGGCGGCGCGGCTGCTGGCGGCCGAGGAGCGGCGGCGCGCGGCGGTGCTGGCCGACATGAGCGGCGCGCTGCTGCGCCTGGCGCTCGACATGGCCGGTCGCTACGAGGCCGCCAAGCAGGCGCGCGCGGCGCTC
>CAYNOF010000134.1:0-1886 GCA_964398335.1 uncultured Rhizobiaceae bacterium | reverse complement strand
CACCGGCCAGCGCGCGCAGCCACTCGCGATCGAAGCCGCGCAGGCGCGCGCCCAGGCTCTCCTCGCCGAACGGCAGGCTCGATTCCTCGATCGAGACCGGGAAGATGATGTCGAAGCCGACGACGCTCGCGCCGCCGTCGACGACATGGCTCAGCACCTGCGCCAGCTCGCGCGTCCAGGTGATCGCCGGCGTGCCCTCGAAGGGCGGCGTGCGATAGGTCGCCTCGTCGATCGCCACGACGACGACGGGCGAGGCGTCGGGCGCCGGCGGCGCGCCCAGCGCATGCCAGCGCAGGCCGGTCAGCACGTCGAGCGACAGGCCGCGCAGCACGTCGAAGGGCGGCGTGACGATGCCGAGGCCCGTCAGCAGCGCCAGCGCGAGGGCGAGCAGGATCTGCCGGCGCGGCATCGTGCGGCGGATCGCGCCTCAGCCCGCCGGACGGAAGCGCAGCAGCCGGCCGGCCAGCGGCGTCTTGCCCGCAGCCGCCGCGCCATCGACCCGGAAGACCAGCTCCTGATCGCCGACGCGCGCCAGATAGAGCCCGCCCGGCGACAGCGACACGCCGGCATCGGCGAGATCGGCGAAGGCGCCGTGCAGCAGCTTCGCGGGCGGCAGCTCGATGGTGCGTGTGTCGCCGGCGACGTCGAGCCGCTCGAGCAGCAGCGCGCCACCGCCCTTGAGCTCGACCACCGGCGAGAGTCCGTGCAGCACGAATTGCGGACGCGGCAGGGTGGCGCGCCTGGGCCGGCCGGCGGCGGGATCGCGGAACACCGAGGTGGCGCTCTGCTTGGCCTGCTCGGCGGCGAGCTCCATGCGGCCGCCGTCGCAGGCGATCTTCACGCGCTCGACGCTGCCGCCGCTCACCTCGCTGTGGTCCTGGCCGACGCGCACCGTGCCGCCATGGATCGTCTCGCGCCAGCACGAGCGGATGTAGCCCAGCACGATAGCGTCGCGTGGCCCCAGCGCGATGACCTTGCCCGGCGCGACATAGTCCATGAACTCGATGCCCGAAGGCTTGCCGGTGATCTCCTCGACCAGCGCCACCGGCGCCTCGGCGCGCGCGGCGGAGCCGAGCGCCGCCAGCGGGAGCGTGAGCAGGATCGCGGCGCGTTTCATCGGGCGCGACACTCAGCCGGCGACGAAGCGCAGGCTCACCGGCCGGCCGCGCGGCGTCAGCCCGTTGGCGCTGCCCGAGTTGCCCGACCAGGTGCCGTTGAGCTGGATGGTGAACGGCGTGCCGGGTGCCGCGCCCCAGTTGTTCGGCGGCGTCACCGAATCGCCGGTGCCGCTGATGCGGCCATCGGGCGACAGGGTGACGTTGAAGGTCATCGGCGGCGCGTTGGAGAAACGGATGGTCGTGGTCACCCGGCCATTGACGATCTGGGCCGACGTGTTGCCGCATATACCGTTCGAGTCCTGGTATTGCTGGAAGCAGAAGGTCAGCCGCCACGGGCCGTTGGGGCCGGCGGACAGCACCGCCGGCGCGGCGGTCGGGGCAGGCGGCGCGATCGGCGCGGGCGCCGCGGCCTGCTGCGGTGGCGGCGCGGCCTTCTGCCGCTCGGCCTCGGCCTTGCGGCGCTCCTCGTCGGCCTTCCTGCGTTCGTCCTCGAGCTTGGCCAGTGCGCTCTGTCCTTCCTGCGACAGCAGCGCCGCCTGCGTCGCGGTGAGGAAGCCGGTCGGCGGCTCGCTGCGGCTGCGCTGCCAGTTGCCGATCATCTGGCGCGTGCGCGGGCCGAAGGCGCCATCGGTGCCCAGGGTGTCGAAGCCCCTGGCGGTGAGCGCCGCCTGGATGCGCTTGCGATCGATGTCGGCCAGCTTCAGCGCCGCCTCGACGTTCTCGACCGACTTCTTCTCGTCCTCCGCCGCAGCCCGACGCCTGGCCTCG
>CAYNOF010000133.1:0-6620 GCA_964398335.1 uncultured Rhizobiaceae bacterium | reverse complement strand
GCCCAGGTGGCGATGCCGGCTTCCTTGCGGATGCGCGCCGAGAACGGCACGTGATAGCCCGGCACCACGGTGATCTTGGCGTTGGGCACCGTGCCGCCCGAGCTGACGTCGATGAAATCGCAGCCCAGCGCCTTGAGCTCGCGCGCGGTCTGGATCGAGTCCTCGATCGTGAGACCACCCTCGACCCAGTCGATCGCCGACAGCCGGATGCCCAGCGCCCGCTCGCGCGGCCACACCCGGCGCACCGCCTCGAAGACCTCGAGCGGGAAACGCCGACGCTTCTCCATCGAGCCGCCGTACTCGTCGTCGCGCTGGTTGGTGAGCGGCGAGAGGAACTGGTGGAGGAAATAGCCGTGCGCGCCGTGCAACTCGAGCACGTCGAAGCCCAGCCGCGCCGCGCGCTCGGTGGCGGCGACAAATTCGGCCTTCACGCGATCCATGCCGACGCGATCCAGCGCCACCGGCGTATGCCACTTCGCCGTCGGCAGCTGCGCGGGCACGCCGCCCTGGAAGCCGACACCCGGTCCCGTCGCATCGAAGGGGATCGCCGAGGCGGAGACCGTGGTCCATGGCGTATCCGGCGCATCGGCCGCGGTCAGCGGCCCGCCGCCTTTCCACGGCCGCTGCGCCGAGGCCTTGCGGCCGGCATGGGCGATCTGGATGGCGAGCCTGGTGCCCGGCATCCAGGCGCGGCACCAGTCGACGACGCGTTTGAGCGCCGCTTCGTTGGCGTCGCTGTAGAGGCCGAGGCAGCCGTTGGTGATGCGCCCCTGTGCCGACACGTGCGTCGCCTCCACGCACATCAGGCCGGCGCCGCTGCTGGCCATCGCCGCGTAATGCGCGAGGTGCCAGTCGATCGCCGAGCCGTCGACCGCAGAGTACTGGCACATCGGCGAGACGACGATGCGGTTGGGCAACTCGACATTGCCGCCCAGGCGGAAGGGCGTGAACAACTGGGCCATATCGGGATTCTCCGGCGTCAGCCGTTGGGGCTGGGCCCGGCTTCGTGGCCGAGCCAGTTCTCGATCAGGCGGCGCGCGATGGAGTCGCGGCGCGGCATGAAGAAGGTGCCGTCCTTGGGCAGGTTCTCTTCCCTGAGCTCGTCGCGGTGGAACCAGCGCGCGGTGTCGAGCTCGTCCTTGTTGACCTCGAAATCCATGCTCTGGGCCTCGGCGTGGAAGCCGATCATCACCGAGGCCGGGAACGGCCAGGGCTGCGAGGAGTGGTAGGTCACGGCGCTGACCTTGACCTTGACCTCCTCGTAGATTTCGCGCGCCACGGCGTCCTCGAAGCTCTCGCCCGGCTCGACGAAGCCGGCCAGGGTCGAATGCATGCCCTTGGGGAAATGCTTGCCGCGGCCCAGCATGCAGTGATCGCCGTGATGCACCAGCATGATCACCGCCGGGTCGGTGCGCGGGAAATGCTGCGCCTTGCAGGACTCGTTGGTGCAGACGCGCTCATGGCCGGCCTTCACCACCTTGGTCGGCGCGCCACAGACGCCGCAGAATTTGTGCCGGCGGTGCCAGTAGGTCATGCCGCGGGCATAGGCCAGCAGCGAGCCCTCGCGGGCGAAGAGCAGCGGGCCGACCTGGCGCAGATCCATGAACTCGCCCGCGTCGACCGGCATGTCGAAGCCGGTGACGTCGAGCGCGAAATACGCCTCGCCCTCGACCAGGCCGAGGAAGATCGGATCGGAGCCGCCGCGGATGATGGCGCGCGCCATCATGCCCTGGATGAACACGGCCGAAGGCTGACCGCTTTTGTCGATCAGGTTGCGCTCGTTGTCGACGGGGATGAACCTGGTCCTGGTGGCGACGAGCAGGTCCTCGATGTCGTCGTCGCTCTCGCGCCGGTGCGAGGCGCGGTCGATCTCGGCGCTCGAATAGGGATTGCGGCGCATCGGGCGTTTCCGCTGTCGTGGTCTCGGGTTCGGGCCGGACAATGGCACCCCGTGCGGCGCGCTTCAACCGGGGCGGCCATGCTAGGATGGCGACCGCCCATTGCAGGAGAGGCACTCGTGGCAAGGATCCGTGCGAGCCTGTGGCTGGCGCTGGCGGGGTTGCTGCTGCTGGCCGGCGCTGCATCGGCGCAGACCCATCCGACGCTGAAGGACGCCAGGCTGCCGCCGCTCCTGCCGCTGGCGCTGGTGGCCGGCGACGACAGCGACACGCGCAGCAATTTCCAGATCTCGCCCGACGGCAAGTGGCTGGCCTGGTCGCAGCGCTATGGCGGGCGCTCGCAGATCCATGTGCGGCCGATCGGCGGCGGCGACGCCGTGGTGGTGCGCACGCCCACCGGCTCGTCGAATTTCCGCTGGCTGCCCGACAGCCGCCACCTGCGCTACGGGCTCGACAACGGCGGCAACGAGAACACCCAGATCTGGGTCGTCGATCTGCAGAGCCCCAACGCGCCGCCCAAGAACATCACGCCGTGGGCGGGCACGGCCAACTTCGTCTCGACCACCCGGCTCGACGGTGACGAGGTGCTGATCTTCAGCAACCACCGCGACCGGCGCATGTTCGATGCCTATCGCCTGTCGCTGAGCGGCGACCTGACGCCCGTCCTGCACGAGCGCAACCCCGGCAACGTCGATCGCGCCTATTTCGACCGCAAGGCGCGCATGGTGGCCCGCACGCTGCGGCCGGGCGCCGACGGCAGGCGCGCCTTCGAGTTCTGCCCCGGCGCGGCCTCGACCTGCGCGCGCGTCTTCGACATGGAGTGGGACGAGCAGATCACCGTGCCCGACATCGCCGCCGGCGAGGACGAGGTCTGGGCGCTGTCCAACCGCGGCCGCGACCGGCAGGCGGTGGTCAAGCTGAACCTCAGGACGGGCGTCGAGACCGTGATGCACGAGGATCCCAAGGTCGACGTCGACAGGTTGTGGTTCAACAGCGAGACGCGCGAGCCGGTGCTGGCGGTGGAATGGCCGGACCGCCAGCGCCTGCACGCGTTCGGCAACGGGCCGGGCCCCGATCTCGCGGCGATGGGCGGCGATGGCGCGGCGGATGTCGTGACCATCCAGAGCCACGACAACGCCATGCGCTGGTTCGTGCTGGGCGTGCAGAGCAGGGCCAGCGCCACGCGCACCATTCTCTACGACGCGCAGAACAAGGAGCGCATGCTGCTGACGGCCGGGCCGTGGGATGCCTACCGCGAGTCCCTCTCACCGATGACGCCGGTCGAGTACAAGGCGCGCGATGGCCTGACCATCAACGGCTATCTCACGTTGCCGGCGGGCGCGCCGGGCAAGAACCTGCCGACGGTGGTGTTCGTGCACGGCGGACCGTGGCTGCGCGACATCGGCACGCTCAGCACCACGGCGCAGTTCCTCGCCAATCGCGGCTATGCCGTGCTGCAGCTGAACTACCGCGGCTCCAGCGGCTATGGCCGCGCCTTCCTGCGCGCCGGCATCGGCGAGCTGGGCGGCAAGATGCAGGACGACGTCGACGACGGCGTGAAATGGCTGATCGCCCAGGGTATCGCCGATCCGGCGAAGATCGCGCTGATGGGCAGCAGCTATGGCGGCTTCGCCACCTTCGTCGGCATGACCCGCACGCCGACGCAATTCGCCGCCGGCGTCGCCAGTGTCGGCATCACCGACCTGCCGGCCTTCATCGACCTGGTGCCGCCCTACTGGGACCGCAGCCGCTGGCACCGCTTCCTCGGCCCGTCCAACACGGTCGAGGGCCGCGCCGCCTTGTGGCAGCGCTCGCCGCTGGCGCATGTGCAGAATCTGGAACGGCCGATGCTGATCACCGCCGGCGCCAATGACGTGCGCGTGCGCAAGGACCAGAGCGAACGCTTCTTCGGCGCGGCCCGGGCGCTGGGCAAGCCGGTCGAGTTCCACCTGTTCGAGAACGAAGGCCACAGCCTGTGGCGGGCCGAGAACTGGCTGATCTACTTCGCCAAGGTCGAGATCTTCCTGGCCCGGCATCTCGGCGGTCGCGTCACCGAGGTCAAGGCAGCGCCGCCGCCGACGCGCCGCACGACGCCCGAGCCGGCGCCGGTCGTCGGCAACCCGGGCGGCGAGCGGACGACGCCCGAGCCGACGGACCGCAGCCCCTCGGTCCCCGAGCGGGTCCCTGGCATACCCAAGCCGGGCAAGGGCTAGCCGCGGGACCCTGTGGCAAACCGGCCGGATTCGGCCCTTGCGAGTCCGGTCCGGAGTCCTGATATAACCGCCTCGGGAGGCCGGCGTGGACGCAGTCTTCGCCAACCCGGTCAGGTCCGGAAGGAAGCAGCCGTAACGAATTCGCTGCGGGTCGTGTCCGGTCTCCCACCCGGCCCTCGCCGACGAGGCAGGGCGCACGCCGCGAGGCGCCCCTGACCATGGCCGACGCCCCGCTCGATACCCCTGCGCCCGCTGCCGACGGCACCCATTACCGGGTGCTGGCGCGCAAATACCGCCCCACCGATTTCTCCACCCTGGTCGGCCAGGAAGCGATGGTGCGCACGCTGCGCAACGCGCTCGAGGCCGGCCGGCTGGCGCACGCTTTCATGCTCACCGGCGTGCGCGGCGTCGGCAAGACCACCACCGCCCGCATCATCGCCAAGGCGCTGAACTGCATCGGCCGCGACGGCAAGGGCGGGCCGACGATGGATCCCTGCGGCGTCTGCGACAATTGCGTCGCGATCACCGAGGACCGCCATGTCGACGTCATCGAGATGGACGCCGCCAGCCGCACCGGCATCAACGACATCCGCGAGCTGATCGAGGGCGTGCGCTATCGCCCGGTAGCGGCGCGCTACAAGGTCTACATCATCGACGAGGTCCACATGCTGTCGACGGCGGCCTTCAACGGCCTGCTGAAGACGCTGGAGGAGCCGCCGCCGCACGTGAAGTTCGTCTTCGCCACGACCGAGATCCGCAAGGTGCCGGTGACCGTGCTGTCGCGCTGCCAGCGCTTCGACCTGCGGCGCGTGCCGGTCGAGCTGCTGACCGCCCATTTCGCGCGCGTCGCCGAAAGCGAGAAGGTCGAGATCGCGCCCGAGGCGCTGCGCCTGATCGCCACTGCCGCCGACGGCTCGGTACGCGACGGTCTCAGCCTGCTCGATCAGGCGATCGCCCATGGCGGCGGCGTGGTCGACGTGGCGCAGGTGCGCGACATGCTGGGCCTGGCCGACCGCAGCCTGGTCTTCGAGCTGTTCGACCAGGTGATGCGCGGCGACGCGCCGGCGGCGCTGAAGACGCTGGGCGACATGTACGATTCAGGCGCCGATCCCGTCGTCGTGCTGCAGGACCTGCTCGAGCTGGCGCACTGGTTGACGCGGCTGAAGGTCGTGCCGGAATCGGCCGAGGGAGCCCCCGAGCTCGAGCGCACGCGCGGTCGCGATATGGCCGGCAAGCTCGGCATGGCGCATCTGACGCGCGCCTGGCAGATGCTGCTGAAGGGCCTGCAGGAGACGCAGTACGCACCGTCGCCGATCCGCGCTGCCGAGATGGCGCTGATCCGGCTGTGCTACGCGGCCGACCTGCCGACGCCCGCCGATGCCATCAAGGCCCTGCAGGACGGTGGCGGCGCGCCGCCGCCACGTCCGTCCGCACCGCCGCCGGGCAATGGCGGCGGCATGAGCGCGAGCGCCGCCCAGCCGCGCGGCGTGCCTTCGGGGCCGCCATCCGGCGGCCCGCGCCTGGCCGTGACCAATGCCGCCGTGGCGCGCGCCGAGATCGAGCCGGCAGCGGTGGCCGCCGCACCCAAGCCGCAGCCCAGGGATTTCGCCGAGGTCGTGGCGCTGTTCGAGGCCAGGCGCGAGGCGCGGCTGGCGCTGGCGCTGAGCACGGATGTGCATCCTGTGCGCTGTGAGTCCGGGCGGCTGGAGTTCCGGCCGACGGACAGGGCGCCGGTCGATCTCGCACCCAAGGTCGCCGATGCGCTGGCCCGCTGGACCGGGCAGCGCTGGATGGTCTCGGTGTCGAGCGAGCCGGGCGAGCCGACGCTGGCGAGCCGCCGCGCCGCCGCGCACGATGCGCGCCGCCAGCGCGCGATGGAGCATCCCCTGGTACAGGCGGCGCTGCAGGTGTTCCCCGGCGCGACCCTGGAGGTCGTGCGTGGCCGCGACGAGGCGCCGGCGCCGCTGCAGGCGCCGCAGCCGGTCGTCACCGAAGCCGGCGAGATTCCCGAGCCGCCGCTGTTCGAGCCGGGGGAACTGTCCTATGACGACCTCGATATCCCCGAAGGCGATCTGTAGAGGCGCACCATGTTCGGCCAACTGAAGGATCTCGGCGCGCTGATGAAGCAGGCGCAGGAGATGCAGCAGAAGATGGCGGAGATGCAGGCCAGGCTCGCCGCCCTGGAGCTCACCGGCCGCTCCGGCGGCGGCCTGGTGAAGGTCACCGTCGACGGCAAGGGCGAGACCAAGCGGGTCGAGATCGACGGCTCGCTGCTCGTGCCGGCGGAGAAGGGCGTGCTCGAGGATCTGCTGGTCGCCGCCATGAACGACGCGCGCGGCAAGGTCGAGGCCGAGGCGCAGCAGCAGATGCAACAGATCACCGGCGGGCTGCCGCTGCCGCCGGGCTTCAAGCTGGGCTGAAGACCCTGTGCGACAGCCGCTGACTCGCCGATGACCGGGCATGAAATCGACCGGCTGATCCAGCTGCTCGCCAAGCTGCCGGGTTTGGG
>CAYNOF010000132.1:0-5462 GCA_964398335.1 uncultured Rhizobiaceae bacterium | reverse complement strand
CAGATAGGTCGCCGAGATCGCGAACCACTGCACCAGCGGCACCGCCTGCGTCCAGGCCGGCCCGAACAGGATCTGCACCACCCAGTCCGCGGTGACGCAGACCACGGCGAAGGGCGGCATGGTCAGCAGCGCCAGTTTCTGCAGAAGCTGCCGGCAGGCGCGGCGATAGGGTTCGGGATGGGCGGCCAGGCGGCTGAGTGCCGGCATGCCCACGGCATAGACCGGCGCGTTGATGCTGTTGACCGGCAGCAGCAGCAGCCGCGTGGTGCGCTCGTAGAGGCCCAGCACCGTGGGGCCCCAGAGCCAGCCGATCATCACCTGATCGATGCTGCGGGCGATGGCGGTGGCCAAGCCGCTGCCGGTCACCTGGGCGCCGAAGCGCAGCAGCCCGCCCAGGCCCGCAGCCCGCCGCGGCCGGCCGGGCCGCCAGCGGCAGGCCAACCAGGCGCCTGCCATCAACATGCCCGGCGTCACCAGGCGCTGCGCCACCAGCGCCCAGAGCCCTGCGCCGGCGTAGGCCAGCGCGATGGCCGTCGCGAAGCCGGCCAGGTCGGCAAGCACCTCCCTCGCGGCGATGGCGCCGAAGCGCATCTGGCGGCGCAGCAGCGCCCAGTGCTGCACCGTGAGTCCGCTCATGACGAAGGCCAGCGCCAGCCATTGCGTGACCGGCGCCACCACGGGCTCGCCGTAGAAATGCGCCAGCACCGGCGCGCCGAGGAAAAGCGCCAGCGCCAGCACGCTGCCGGCGCCGGCGTTGATCCAGAACAGCGCCGAGACCTGCGCCTCGGTGAGGTCGTCCTTCTGGATGGTCGCGGCCGACAGGCCGAGATCCTTGGCGAAGTCGAGCACCACGCCCAGCGCCGCGACCATCGCCAGCACGCCGAAGGCCGAGGGCGCCAGCAGGCGCGCCAGCACGATGATGGCGCCGGCCTGCAGCACCACCCGCAGCGCCTGCGCCGCCATCATCACGGCGCCGCCGCGCCGCGAGCGCTTGCCGATGTCGGGAACGAGATGCCCGGTCCCGAGCTCGCCCTCAGGCGACGGCCGGCCGCTGCTCGCGGGCGATGTTGTCAACGTACCACCGATAGGTCTGCTCGAGGCCCTCGCGCAGCGGCGTGCGCGCGCGCCAGCCCAGCGCGGTCAGCCGCGAGACATCCATCACCTTGCGCGGCGTGCCGTCGGGGCGATGGGTGTCGAAGCGCAGCATGCCGCGGAAGCCGACCACCTCGCCGATCATCGCCGCCAGGTCGGCGATCGGCAGGTCGGTGCCGGTGCCGATATTGATCAGCGGCTCGTCGGAATAGTGCTGCATCAGGAAGACCAGCCCGTCGGCGAGATCGTCGACGAACATGAACTCGCGCAAGGCGCGCCCGGTGCCCCAGACCTCGAGGCTGGGCGCGTGACGCAGCTTGGCCTCGTGCGCCTTGGCGATCAGCGCCGGCACGACGTGGCTGCTCATCAGGTCGAAATTGTCGCCCGGGCCGTAGAGATTGGTCGGCATCGCCGAGATGAAGTCGCAGCCGTGCTGGCGCCGGTAGGCCGCGCACAGCTTGATCGCGGCGATCTTGGCCAGCGCGTACCACTGGTTGGTGGGTTCCAGCGGCCCGGTCAGCAGGGCGTCCTCGGGGATCGGCTGCGGCGCCAGGCGGGGATAGATGCAGGACGAACCCAGCATCAGCAGCTTCTCGACGCCGTGGCGCCGCGCCGCCTCGACCACGTTGGTGGCGATCATCAGGTTGTCGTACATGAAGTCGGCCGGCCGGGTGTCGTTGGCATGGATGCCGCCGACCCTGGCCGCCGCCATGAAGACCGCGTCGGGCTTGCTCTCGCGCATCCAGCGATCGAGCTGGTCGGGCGCGCGCAGATCGACCTCGGCGCGCCGCGCGGTGAGGATCTCGCAATCCTCACTTTGCAGGCGGCGCACCAGCGCGCTGCCGACCAGGCCGCGATGCCCCGCGACCCAGACCCGCTTACTGCGCAGCGTGTAGGAGGCGGACATGGTTGTCTCCGGATTCGCGAAGGAGCGTGCGGTCGGCCTCGACCATCTCGGCAACGAGCTCGCGGAAGCTCGTGCGGTGGCGCCAGCCGAGCCTGGCATGCGCCTTCGACGGATCGCCGAGCAGCAGGTCGACTTCGGTCGGCCGCCGATAGGACGGGTCGAGCGCCACCAGCACGTCGCCGCTGCGCCGGCAGCAGCCGGTCTCCTCGGCGTCGTTGCCGCGCCAGACGATCGGCCGGCCGATCTGCTCGAAAGCGAGTTCGACGAACTCGCGCACCGTGTGGGTCTCGCCGGTGGCCAGCACGTAGTCGTCCGGCTTGTCCTGCTGCAGGATCCGCCACATGCCTTCGACGTAGTCGCGCGCATGGCCCCAGTCGCGCCGCGCGTCGAGATTGCCGAGATACAGGCAGGGCTGCAGGCCGCGCTCGATCGCGGCCACGGCGCGGGAGATCTTGCGGGTGACGAAGGTCTCGCCGCGGATCGGCGATTCGTGGTTGAACAGGATGCCGTTGGAAGCGTGCATGCCATAGGCCTCGCGGTAGTTCACCGTGATCCAGTAGGCATAGAGCTTGGCCACCGCGTAGGGGCTGCGCGGGTAGAACGGCGTGACCTCGCGCTGCGGCGTCTCCTGCACCTTGCCGAACAGTTCCGAGGTCGAGGCCTGATAGAAGCGCACGCGGTCCTGCATCTTCAGGATGCGGATCGCCTCGAGCAGGCGCAGCGTGCCCAGCGCGTCGGTGTTGGCCGTGTATTCCGGCGTCTCGAAGCTCACCTGCACGTGGCTTTGCGCCGCGAGATTGTAGATCTCGGTCGGCCGCGCCTGGTTGATCAGGTGCAGCAGGTTCGACGGATCGGTCATGTCGCCGTAGTGCAGGAACAGCCGCACGCCGGCCTCGTGGCGATCGCGATAGAGATAGTCGATGCGATCGGTGTTCAGCGCCGAGGACCGGCGCTTGATGCCGTGCACGGTGTAGCCGCGCGCCAGCAGAAGGTCGGCGAGATAGGCGCCATCCTGTCCGGTGATACCGGTGATCAGGGCGATCTTGTCGGCCATGGGGAACCTTTCCTACTCGACAAAGCCAATGCGTTCGGCGACGCGATCCCAGGTGTAGTTGCCAAGCACATGACGCTGGCCGGCCAGCGCCATGCGCTCGAGCCGCGCCGGATCGGCGACGGCGTCGAGGATGGCGTGCGACAGCGCCTCGGGATCGGCGTGCTTGACGAGGAAGCCGTAGCGGCCGCCATCGACGATCTCGGGCAGGCCATTGCGGTTCAGGCCCAGCACCGGCGTGCGCGACACCAGCGCCTCGAGATAGACCTGGCCCCACGGATCGTTGAGCATGGGCTGCACCAGCAGCGTGGCATCGCGAAACAGCTGCTGCAGGTCGGCCCAGGGCAGATGGCCGTGGAAGGTGATCGCCGGATCGGCAGGCACGAAGGCGCGGCTGCGTTTGTCGCCGACGATGGTCAGCGTCAGGTCGGGCCGGCGGTGACGGGCGAGACGGAACGCCTCGAGCAGCAGGAAGCCGCCCTTCTCGCGGAACAGGTGCTTGGCGACGAACAGCAGCGAGGCCTTGGTGAAATCCTTGCGCGCGTGGTTCGGCTCGATGGCGCCCATGCCGGAGCCGACCGCGGTCACGCGATGCGGCGGCAGGCCGTAGTGCCTGATCAGGTTGTCGCGCACATAGCCGCCGAAGGTGAAGACGTGCGTCAGGCCGTTCAGCGATTCCTGCTCGCTCCGCTCGAAGGAGGCGAGTGCGCGCGAGGTGAAGCGGTCGATGTCGATGCGGTGCGGCCGGGCCAGCGCCCAGCTGTGGTCGCAGTAGAGGTAGTGCTTCATGCCGCGCGCCAGGTCGAGCGCCGGCAGATCCATGCTGCCGGTGTGCAGCACGTGCTCGACGCCCAGGCGCGCGGCCTCGTCGGCGACCTGGCGCGCGAGCCTGCGTCGCGAGCGCGCGCTGCGCAGCAGGTGCTCGCCATTGACCGGCCGTCCATAGCCGGTGAGCGTGTCGCGCACGGCAACGCCCAGCTTGCCCAGCAGGCCCAGCCGCGGATGGATGCCCACCACGGCGACGCCCAGCCGCTCGAGCGCGTCGGCGAGATTGGCAGGGGCGCCGGACCACGACCGGCGGTTGCGCGGATCGCCGAACACCGAGGTCATGGCGATACGTTCGAAGCGCAGGGTGCGGGGCGCGCGCAGGGGGAACGCGACGTTCATCGCAACCATCAAGCATCGCGGGCTTCGGAGGCTCCAGTGATCAACCTGTGACCCACCGAACGCGGTTCAAGCACCACAGTTTGATCACACTGAACCGTTGAATGGCCGACCCATACTCCACCTGCCGAGGCAGGCATGGAGCGCAGCAACGTGAGCGACAACGCGACGAAACCGGACGACGCGGAAGGCAGGCCTCTGTTCTTTTTCTGCCCCGACATCACCGATGCCACGACGATGAAACGCGCGCAGCAATTCATCGAGCACGGCCTGCGCGTGATCGTCTTCGGCTTCCGTCGCGAGCGCTACAACAGCGGCTATGCGCCGCCCTGGCCGCATGTCGAGCTCGGCATGACCGCCGACGCCCGCTATAGGCAGCGCCTGCGCGCCCTGCTCGGCGCCCTGCCCGCCATATTCGCCCATCGCCACTGGCTGCGCCGCGCCGCGGTGTTCTACGCCCGCAACGTCGACCAGCTGGTGCTCACCGTGCTGGCGCGCTGGATGTCGGGCAACAGGGCGCCGGTCGCCTACGAGGTGCTGGACATCCAGCCGGCGCTGATGGGCCGCGGTCCCGGTGCCATCCTGCTGCGCTTCATCGAGCGGCTCTGCCTGCGTCACGTGCGCCTGCTGGTGCTCTCCTCGCCCGGCTTCCATCGCAGCTACTTCTCGATGATCCAGCAGTATCGCGGCGACTGGTTCCTGATGGAGAACAAGCTGCACGCGCCGATCACGGCAGCGGCCGGCATTCGCGCCCGGCTGTTCGAGCACGACGGCCGGAGGCCCTGGTTCGTCTGCTATTTCGGCCTGATCCGCGGCCAGGAGACGTTCGAGCTGATGACGCGGCTCGCCGCTCGCCTCGAGGGCAAGGTCGTGTTCAAGTTCCGCGGCATCCTCACCACGGTCGACGAGGCGCGCTTCCGCGCCGCGCTGGCGCAGCACCCCACCATGATCTATGGCGGCCCCTATCGGCCGCACGACGACCTGCCGTCGCTCTACGGCGATGTCGACTTCGCCTGGGCGCTCGATCTGGAGAACACCGACCACAATTCGCGCTGGCTGCTGCCGTGCCGCTTCTATGAGGCCGGCCATTTCGCCGTGCCGTGCCTCGCCGTGCACGGCTTCGAGTTCGGCGCGCTGGTCGAGGAGCATCGCATCGGCTGGACCTTCGGCCGGCCGCTCGAGGAGCAGCTGGCGCGCTTCTTCCAGACGCTGACGCCCGACACCTATCGCACCGTGCGCGAGCGCCTG
>CAYNOF010000131.1:0-1488 GCA_964398335.1 uncultured Rhizobiaceae bacterium | reverse complement strand
GCCGGTCGAGGCACCCGCCACCGTCGCGACGTCGTTGGCCTGCGCCAGGATCACGTCGCCGGCGGCGCGCGCGATCAGCGACGTCGCCGTGATCGATCCCGCCTTCTGATCGATCGTCGTGCCGGCGCTGAGCTCGACCTGGCCGGCGGTAGCCGACAGCGTGCCGTTGAGCGTGATGCCACTTGTCGTCGAGGTCAGCAGGATGTCGCCGGCGCCGACCGAGATCGAGCCCGGCAAGGTGAGCACGCCGGTGGTCGTCAGCGACACACCGCCATCGGCGGTCAGCGGGCCATTGACGGCGAGATCGCCCGCCGAGTCGATCACCGTGAGTCGGCCTGCGCCCAGGGCGACCGTCGCGATGGACTCGAACTGGTTGGCGCTGTTGGTGAGCGTGACGTCGTGGCCGGCGGTCTGCGCCTGCAGCGCGCCGGCGATGATGCGGTCGGCGGCGCCGCTGCCCTGCGTGATCGCGCCCGACGCGGAGATCAGGGTGAGCGTATGCGTCGTGCCCGCGGTGATACCGGCGCCCGAGGTCAGCGCACCTCCGCTGGCCACCGGCCCGACGGCACCGACGGTCAGCGCACCCGACGTGCCGATGGTGATGTCGCCGTTGAGCGAACCGACCACGGCGATATTGCCGTCGATGAGGTTGGCGCTGCCCAGCGCGATCGCGCCATTGGTCGCGCGCAGCAGCAGCCCGCCGCCGGCGTCGATCAGCTGGCTCTGCGTGATGTCGCCCGACGCCGCGGCAATCACCACCGATCCGCCGGCGGTGATGCCCGCCGTGGCGCCGGCCTGGCCGATCTCGATCGCGCCGCCATTGGCAAATGCCACGAAGCCTGTCGTCGCCTTGGCGGCGAAGCGGCTCACCGTATTGGCACCCTGCGCGAGATCGACGTTGGTCGCCGCCAGCGCCCGCAACGCCGCGCCGGTGACGGCGCCACCGCTGCTGTCGACCACCGCTCCCGTGATGGAGATCAGGCTCGCGACGCCCGTGCCGCCATCGACGGCCACGGCCGCCGCGAGGCTCACATCGCCCTGGCCCTGCAGCGTGACGTTGCGACCTGTCACCGTCTTGTTGATCGCCAGCGTGCCGCCATCGGCGACGACCGTGACGTCGCCTGTCGTCGAGGTGATGCCCGCCGTGGCGACGGTGCCGATGGTCAGCGACGTCGACAGTCCGTCGCTATAGGCAAAGGCGCCGTTGCCCGAACCGGCGATCACGCCCACCTTGTTGCTCGCCGCCGCCGCCGTCAGGTCGACGGCACCGGCGCTCGACGTCACGTCGAGGCTGGCGGCGAGCAGCGTGCCGGCGGCGCCCTGCGTGACGTCACCCGCCGCGCGCAGCTGCAGCGTCTGACCGGTCGCGTTGATCGTCGCGGCGATCGACAGACCGCCGCTGCCGCCGCCGATATCGGCGGCGATCGACACGGTGCCGGTGGCGCCGACGCCGCTCAGCGGCCCGATGGCGAGCGTCGCATCGGCGCT
>CAYNOF010000130.1:0-2007 GCA_964398335.1 uncultured Rhizobiaceae bacterium | reverse complement strand
TCGCGGTGCCAGGCGTAGGCCTCGGATGCCGCGAAGCCGCCTTTGGCGTTGATCGTCGGCATCTCCTCGAGCATCGGCAGGTCGAGCTCGGCGATGCGCACGCCCTTGGCCGACAGGGCGTTCAGCGCGCGGTCGAAGGCTTTCGACACCGTCGCGTCCATGTCATTGAGCACGTAGTGCCTGGGCACCGCGAAGCTCAGTGCATCGAGTCGTACCGGCGCAGGTACGTCGACCGGTTCGTTGGCGAACACGGCGTCGACGATGGCGCAGCATTCGACCGAGGCGGCGAGCGGGCCGATCGAGTCGAGCGAAGTCGACAGCGGCACCACGCCGTCGATCGGCACGCGCCGCGCGGTGGGCTTGAAGCCGGTGATGCCGCACAGCGCCGAGGGAATGCGCACCGAGCCGCCGGTGTCGGTGCCCAGCGCCGCGACCGCCATGCCGTCGGCCACTGACACCGCCGCGCCCGAGGACGAACCGCCGGGCGCGCGCTGGCGGTCAGCGGGATTGCCCGGCGTGCCGTAATGCGGGTTGAAGCCGATGCCGGAGAAGGCAAACTCGCTCATGTTGGTGCTGCCCAGAATCACCGCGCCGGCGCGGCGCAGGCGTGCGAGCACCGGTGCATCAGCCTTGGCCGGCGGCGCGCCCTCCAGCGCCTTCGAGCCGGCGAGCGTGGTCTCGCCCGCGACGTCGCAGAGGTTCTTGATCGACATCGGGATACCGGCGAGCGGGCCCTGCGCCACGCCGGCCTTGCGCAACGTGTCGCTGGCATCGGCGGCGGCCAGCGCCTGCGTGCGGTAGACCTTGATGAAGGCGCGCGCGCCCTCGCCCTTGGGATCCGCGATGCGCGCCAGCGCCGCCTCGGTCAGCGCGCGGCTGGTCGTGCGGCCGGCGGCGAGGTCGGCCGTAAGCGCGGCGATGGTGGGCAGCATGGGAACTCCGTCACGACGTCTGAGGCGACGCGGACGTTAGACCGGCTCAGAGCAGATGTCCGCTCTTCTCGGCCTTGGTGCGCAGGTATTTCTCGTTGTGGCCGTTGGCCGGGAAGATGTGCGGCACGCGCTCGGCGACCTCGATGCCGTATTGCTCGAGCTGGCCGATCTTCAACGGGTTGTTGGTCATCAGCCGCACACGCTTGATGCCCATGCGCGCCAGCATCGTCGCAGCCGGGCGGTAGACGCGTTCGTCGGCGTCGAAGCCGAGCTGCTCGTTGGCATCGACGGTGTCGAAGCCGGCATCCTGCAGCTGGTAGGCGCGCAGCTTGTTGACCAGGCCGATGCCGCGGCCCTCCTGCGCGAGATAGAGCAGCACGCCCGAGCCGTAGCGCGCGATCTCGGCGATGGCGCCGCGCAGCTGCTCGCCGCAATCACAGCGCAGGCTGCCCAGCAGGTCGCCGGTGTAGCATTCCGAATGCAGGCGGATCAGCACCGACTCCATCGGATCGATCTCGCCGATGACGATGGCGAGGTGCTCCTTGCCGCCGTCGCTGGGGCGCCAGGCGAGGATGCGCGTGTTCTCCGCATTCTCCAGCGGCACGCGCGCCTCGGCCACGGCGCGCAGCTCGCGCGCCGAGTGCTCCTCGAAATCCAGCACGTCGCGCGCGGCGACGTAGATCAGGTCCTGCTCGGCCGCCCAGGCGCGGCGCTTGCCCTGCGCGTCGCGCGGCATCGGGCCAATCACCACCGCGGGCAGCAGGCGCGCCAGCTTGGCGAGCTCGATCGCCGCGCGCGCGATCTTGGGCGCATGGCTCGCCACCGGCCGCGACAGGTGCCGGCGCGCGGCGTGGCCGCCGCTGTCGGGCTCGTTGGGCTGCAGGATGATGTCGGGCGGCACGCCGCCGGGCAGCTCCAGGGTGATCGGTCCGTTGGCATCGCCGAGGCCGCCGGCGATATGCGGCGGGATGTCGATGCCGACCGCCTCGGCGCGGCGGCGCGTGGTGACCAGCACCGGCGCCTCGCGGCCCAGCGCCTGCAGGCGCTCGAAGGTGGCGCCGCTGATCGACTCGGC
>CAYNOF010000129.1:0-1590 GCA_964398335.1 uncultured Rhizobiaceae bacterium | reverse complement strand
AGCGGATCGAGATCGGTGATCTTCAGCGCCCAGGCGACCAGCGAGCCGGCGCCCGAGCCGCGGCCCGGGCCGATCGGGACATCGTGGTCCTTCCCCCACTGGATGAAGTCGGCGACGATCAGGAAGTAGCCGGAGAAGCCCATCCGGTCGATCATCGCGAGCTCGTATTCGAGCCGCTTCTCGTACTCGGCGAAGGGGATCTCGGGCGTCAGCCTGCCGGCATCGCGCAGTTCCGCCAGGCCGCGCACCGACAGATCGCGCATCGCCTCGCCCTCGGTGCGGCCCTCGAGCTTGGTGTAGCGCGGCAGGATCGGCTTGCGCGCTTCCGGCATGTAGGCGCAGCGCTGGGCGATCACCAGGGTGTTGTCGCAGGCCTCGGGCAGGTCGGCGAAGACCTGGCGCATCTCCTGCGCCGACTTGAAATAGTGCTCCGGCGTCAGGCGCTTGCGGTTGGTGTCCTCGACATGCGCGCCCTGGGCGATGCACATCAGCGCGTCGTGGGCGTCGAACATCGCCGCCTTGCCGAAATGCGCGTCGTTGGTCGCCACCAAGGGCAGGTCGTGCGCATAGGCGAGGTCGAGCAGCAGGGGCTCGACCCGCTTTTGCAATGGTTCACTATGGCGCTGCAGCTCGACATACAGGCGGCCGGGGAAAAGCTGCTTCAGCCGCTCGACCAGTGCCGTGGCGGCAGCCCCCTGCCCGTCGCCCAGCAGCCGGCCGAGCGCGCCGCCGGCGCCGCCGGTCAGCGCGATCAACCCCTCGGTCCGGCCTTCCAGCTCGCCGATGGGCAGCGCCGCCAGGGTGCCGGTCTTGTGATGCAGATGCGCCTCGCTGACGAGGTGCAGCAGGTTCAGGTAGCCGGTCTCGTTCTGCACCAGCAGGCAGAGCCAGTCGGCCTGGGCCGCCTTGGTGGCACCAGCACCGAAACCCGAGGCCTCCTCCTCGCGGCGGATCGCCAGGTCGGCGCCGATGATCGGCTGCACGCCCGACTTGGCGCAGTAGCCGGAGAATTCCAGGGCGCCGAACAGGTTGTCGCGGTCGGTGACCGCGACGGCAGGCATCTGCATCGACTTGGCCAGACCGGCCAGCTCGTCGATGCGGATGGCGCCTTCGGCGAGCGAATAGGCGGAGCGCACCCGGAGGTGCACGAAGGGGGCATAACTCAACGGCGCGATCCTCGCGTTCTCGTTCTGCAGCGATTATCCCCGGCCGAGCCTGTGGATCGCGAGTCCGATCCGCCGTCCGGGCCGATTCTATGGTTTCATATGATCACCATGGCCACCTGTTCCTTCTCCTCGCCAAGGCGGGGAGCACGGAAGACATGATGGCCAGTCGCCGCCGGAGATCAAATTCCGCCTCTACGCCGGGCGCGCAGGCGCGGCCAGGCCTTGCGCCGCAGCCATCCATTCCGCCCCTCCCGGCGTCACATCACCCGGTCGAGCCAGCCCGTGGTGCGGATCGCCGCCCACACCGTCGCCCCCGTCACGGCCGCCGAGGCCAGCGCCCCGACCATCGCCACGACCAGCAGCACGCCGTCCTCCTCGAGGTGGGCGATCGCCAGCAGCATGATGGCGAGCGCCGGCGGGACCT
>CAYNOF010000128.1:0-1492 GCA_964398335.1 uncultured Rhizobiaceae bacterium | reverse complement strand
CCGGCGCCGCGCGCCGCGCGCGATCGGCAGGGACTCGATCCGGCCATCGAGATCGGCCGGCGCATAGAGCGCGGCGACCCATTCCGCCGTCGGCATGACGGGATCGAGCAGCATCAGCGACGCGACGCGATCGGGCCGCTGCTCGGCCGCCATCATCGAGACCGCACCGCCCATCGAGTGACCTGCGAGCACCGGCGGCGGACCATCGCCCAGTGCGTCGAATGCCGCGAGCATGTCGCGTCCGTATATGTCCCAGCCCGTCATGTCCTCCGGCACCGCCGGCAGGCTCGTCCGGCCATGGCCGCGCTGATCGAGCGCCACGACGCGAAAGCGGTCGCCCAGGGGCTCGAGCAGCTCGCGATAGGTGAGCGCGTTGAAGCCGGTGGCGTGCAGGAACACCAGGTCGGGCGGACCGTCGGCGCCGAAGCGGATGCCCGCCATCGCGCCGTCGGGCAGGTCGAGGGTGAAGCGCCGCATGCTCAGCGCTTGCCCTCGATCGCCACCTCGATGAGATGCGGCTTCCCGGTGGCGAAGGCGGCGCGCACCGCTCCGGCGAGATCGGCGCCCTTGGTCACCAGGGTGCCGGCGACGCCCATGCCGCGCGCCATGTCGAGAAAGCCCAGCTGCGGGCCGCCGAGATCCATGTGCGGATACCCCTGGTTGGACAACGCATCGAAGCGCTGGCGATAGGTATCGAGATTGTGTTTCAGGACGCGGTACTCGCGGTTGGCCAGGATGACGAAGACGATCGGCAGGTCGTGATGCGCCGCCGTCCACAGCGCCTGGATGCTGTACATCGACGACCCGTCGCCGGAGATGCAGACCACCGGCCGGTCGGGATGCGCCACCTGCGTGCCGAGCGCGCCGGCCAGGCCCTGGCCGATGCCGCCGCCGCGGCCGCTGTAGTAGTCGCCCGGCACGCTGAAGTCGAAGGTGCGCGCGAGGTCGATGTTGGCGGTGATCGATTCGTCGACGACGATGGTGTTGGGCGGCAGGCCGTCGCGGATCTCCGCCATGGCGCGCGCCATCGAGATCGGCGTGCGTTCCCAGCTCTTGCGCACGCGCTCGTCCTGGGCGGCGGTCTCGGAGTCCTTCAGCGCCTTGAGCGCGGCGTTGCGGCGCTGTGCGGCGCTCTTGTATTCGCCGGTCGCAAGGGCGGCGACGGCGTCGCGGATCGCCACGATGCCGGCGTGCACGTCGCCGACGATGCCGGCATCGGCGGTGTAGTTGTAGGCCAATCGCTGATGCGAGGCCTCGACATGCGCCACGGCGCAGCCCGCCGGGAAGGGCAGGCCGGGCGCGTACCACACTTCCTCGAAGAAGGGGCCACCGACCATCAGCACCGCGTCGACGCCGTCGAACGCCTTGCGGATCGCCGCCGCGTCGAACGGCACCGCGCCGCGCGCGTTGGGATGGCGATTGGGGAAGTTGGTGTGATGGCGCAGCCCCTCGACCCACACCGCGGCGCCCAGCGTTTCGGCCAGTGCCACCA
>CAYNOF010000127.1:0-3140 GCA_964398335.1 uncultured Rhizobiaceae bacterium | reverse complement strand
GCAAGATCGACGAGGCCATCAAGGTGGCCGAGCGCAACAAGAAAAGCCACCTGGCCAAGGTTGTGACAGCCGGCCTGATGGAATTCCGCGCCCACCAGGAAAGCGGAGAAATTCCGGGCGAGACCATCGAAGCTTCCAAGCGCGCCCTGGAGCGCACCGAAGCCATCGTGCACGCCGAATTGAAGCGCGGTCTGGGTGGTCTGGCCACCATCGGATCCACCGCCCCCTTCGTGGGTCTGTTCGGCACGGTAATGGGCATTCTGAACGCGTTTAAAGGTATTTCGGAACAGAAGGCGACCGGTCTGGGCGCGGTGGCAGGCGGTATCGCCGAAGCGCTGGTCACGACCGCGTTGGGATTGCTGGTCGCGATTCCCGCCGTCATGATGTTCAACTACCTGACCGGCCGCGTGGAAGCGTTCGACGTGGAGATGGACAACTCCTCGAGCGAACTCATTGACTACTTCCTGAAGCGCCGCAGCGTGGCGCGCCGTTAAGCCAGTGGTTCATGGGTGTGGTCTGCGTGTGTTGCTTGTTCCGGCGCCGTTTTGTGCAACGGGGGCCGGGGCCCAGCCAACGCAAGCCCTCCCGTTACTGAAAGTCGCAGGAGACAAGAACCATGGCAATCGCAAAGCGGGACGAAGGTTCCAAAGTTAATTCCGACATTAACGTCACTCCCATGGTGGACGTGATGTTGGTGTTGCTGATCATCTTTATGGTGGTCACGCCCATGTTGCAGAAGGGCGTCAGCGTTGACCTGGCCAAGGTCAACAATCCGTCGCAGATGCCGGACGCTGACAAAGAAGACGCACTCATCGTAGCGGTCATGCGAGATGGCAAGGTATTCTTCGGCAACGACGCGATCCCGGTCGACCAGCTGACCAGCCGGGTCAAAGACCGGTTGGCCAATCGGGTGGACAAACGGGTTTACATTCGCGCCGACGCGCGCGCCCGCTTCGGCGCCGTGGTGGAAGTGGTGGACAACGTGCGCTCCGCGGGAGTGGACCAGTTGGGTCTGCTGACCGATCAGCGCAAGGAGACCACAACCGCGCCCCCGCCGGCACCAACGGGCGGGCAATAGCAGATAAGGTCATAGAGGGAGATTTCTTATGGGAATGACATCCGGTGGAAGTGGTGGACAGAGCGCCAACATCAACGTCACGCCGCTGATTGACGTGCTTTTGGTGTTGCTGATCATCTTCATGGTGATTACGCCGCTGACGCCCAAGGGCCTGGACGCGCTGGTGCCCCAGCCGCCTCCGCCTAACGCCCCCAAGAACAACCAGCCGGACCGCACCATCGTGGTGCAGTTGATCGACAGCGGGTCGGGCCAGAAGCCCACCTTGAAGATCAACGGGGAAGATACCTCCTGGGAAAACCTGGAAGGACGTCTGACCGACATTTTCAAGACTCGCGCCGAGAAGGTCATGTTCGTCAAAGGCGATGACAATGTCGCTTTCGAAAATGTGGCCAATGTCATCGACATCGCGCACGCTTCCGGCGTGGACAAAGTCGGGCTGATCACCGCCAAGATCGTAGCGGGCCAATAACATCATCTTGCAACGGCGGGAGCGGCGCAGTGGCGAACTGAAGCCGCTTCCCTCCCGCCGATTGTTCAAGGGAGACTGCAAGGCAATGAACAACTCAAAGAGAATCCTGGTAGTGATGGCAGCCGGCTTGGCGTTGCTTGCCTCCACGGGCTGCGACAAACTGAGGGCCCGCGACCAGCTGAACAAGGGCGTGCAATCCTACAAAGGCGCGAAGTACGAGGAGGCCATTGATCACTTCCAGAAAGCCGTGGCCCTCGACCCCAGCCTGATCAACGCCCGCCTTTATCTGGCCACGGCGTATGCCCAGCAGTACATTCCCGGCGTGGATGCCGAGGATAACAATCGCATGGGCAACCAGGCGATCGAGGAATACAAGTCGGTGCTGGAGCGCGATCCTTCCAATATCAACAGCGTGAAGGGTATTGCGTACCTTTACCTGCAAATGAAGAAGTTCGACGACGCCAAGACCTACTATCGCAAGGCGGGCGAACTCGACCCCAATGATCCCGAAGTCTACTATTCCGTCGGAGTCATCGACTGGACGCAATCCTACCAGCCCCGCATGGAAGAGCGCGCCAAGCTGGGTCTGAAGCCGGAAGAGGCCTTGAAAGACAAGAAGGTTTGCGGCGACCTCAAGAGTAAGAACTGGGGCGTGGTCGAAGACGGCATCAGCAGTCTGACCAAGGCCATTGATCTGCGTCCGGACTACGACGACGCCATGGCCTACCTGAACCTGATGTACCGCGAAAAGGCGGACCTGGAGTGTGACAACTCCGCGCAGCGGGCCGCCGATCTGAAGACGGCGAACGAATGGGTCGATAAGACGATGGCCACCAAAAAGGCCAAGGCGGAAAAACAACCCGGCACCCAGGGCATCACCATGGACCAGTCGAAGTAAGCAGTTTCGTTAAACAAAGGCCTTCTCTTCGAGAAGGCCTTTTTTATTGCCCGGCTCCTCTCCTGGGCCGGCGGGTTCGGCTACACTAGCGAGACCGGCCATGTTCCGAAAGATCCTGATTGCCAACCGGGGTGAGATTGCGGTGCGGATCATCCGCGCCTGCCGGGAAATGGGCATCCTTCCGGTCGCGGTTTACTCCGATGTAGACCGTGCTTCGCTTCACGTGCGCAAAGCGGAGGAAGCCTATGCCATCGGGGCCGCCGCGGCCGCGGAATCGTATCTGAACATCCCGAAGATTTTGGATGTGGCGCGCCGCTGCGGCGCGGATGCCATCCACCCCGGCTACGGCTTCCTGTCGGAAAATCCTGCCTTTGCCCAGGCCTGTAGCGAAGCTGGGATCAAATTCATCGGACCCACCGCGGACGCTATGCGAAAGATGGGGTCGAAAACCAAAGCCCGCCAGCAAATGGAAAAAGCCGGAGTTCCGTTTGTGCCGGGGACTTCTCGCGGGCTCGATTCCCTGGAGGAGGCCTTACAGGCGGCAAAGCGGATTGGTTACCCCGTCATGCTGAAGGCGGCCGCCGGCGGCGGCGGCAAGGGCATGCGGCTGGTGCACCAGCCGGAAGATCTGAAATCGGCGCTGGAGGCGGCCCGGGGGGAGGCGCAGCGGGCGTTTGGCGATGGGGAGGTGTATC
>CAYNOF010000126.1:0-3150 GCA_964398335.1 uncultured Rhizobiaceae bacterium | reverse complement strand
ACGGTTTGCGCTTCGCAGGAATCGCAGAAACCCAACAACCACCGCATCCGATGCGGTTCGGCAACCACCGTAGAGACAGAAATCGGTGGTTCGCGCTGCCGGGTTTACCCTCGGGCCATGACGACATCCGAGTGCATCGCGCCCTGCGTCCCTGCAACCACCGTCCGGACTCCTCGGATCGGCGGAGCTGCCGCGACCATGGCGGACCATAGAAATGCGCTCGCCGCGAAAGTCCCGCGACCACTGCAGACCATAGAAAGCGGCGACACGTCGGATGTCGGTGCCCTGGCCACGGCAGGCCATGGCAATGCACTCGCCGCGAAAGCCGCCGCGACCATGGCAGACCATCGAAATGCGCTCGCCGCGAAAGTCCCGCGATCATGGAGAACCATAGCAGGCGGCGGCAAACGCCGTGTGAAGCGCCTCACCCGGAAGCGACTAGGGCGTCGCGAGCTCGCGCAGCGCGCCCTCGAAGGCAGCGCGTTCGCCCGGGAAGCCGTTCTCGCCGAACACCTCGGCGGTCAGGGTCGCGACGTCCTCCTCGCGCAGCTCGACGCCGTTCTGCGCCAGGTAGCCGCGCGCCAGCTCGACGGCCTGCTGCATGTCGCCGCCCAGCTTGTATTGCTTGTACCAGTCGTGGCGGCCGCCCTTGCCCAGCGCCTCGGCCACGAGGTCGGTGAAGTTCATCACCTTGAACGGATGCTGGCCTTCGGCGGCGACGAGCTGGCGGTGGCAGGAGTGATAGGTCGTCACCAGCAGGTCGGCGCCGACCGAGGCGGCGCCCTCGGCCACCAGCTTGTGGATCTGCGCCACCTTGCCCGGCCACACCTTGCCGGCCTGGCAGGTGTAGGACCAGTCGCGCTGCTGCGGGATCTCGACCACCTCGAGATTGGGGATCGCCGCCATCAGCCTGCGGACATGGCCGGTGACGCCGGCCAGGGAATCGTGCTCGTGCAGCACGGCGCGGCGCCGGGGCAGGTCGACGAAATGCGGCCGCATGCGCTCGATGTTGGCGGCGAGGAAGCCGGTGACGTGGCCGATGCCGAAATCGCGCGGCGCGGCATCGTGGCGGACCTCGGCGAACTGCTTGGTGCAGGTCGGGCACCAGGTCAGCACCTGGCTGGCGCCGGTCTGGCCGAAGCTCTCGTAGGTGCGCCCGGCGATGCGCTCGTGGGTCCTGGTGTCGCCCTCGTTGAACTGGTAGATGCCGCAGCAATTGGCGGCGCCGCCCATCACGTCGTACTTCACCGACAGCGAGTCGAGGATGTCCATGATGTTGAAGACGATGTGCGGCGTGCGCAGCACGTTGCAGCCGGTATAGAACACCAGCTCGCAATTGCGCCCTTCGCCGCGCGCCGTGATGCGCTTGAGCGTCTCCGACGGGATCTGCATGCTGGCCAGCAGGCGCATGGCGTGCGCCATGTTGCGGTACTTCTGCGCGCCCGCCATGCGGCGCTCGGACTCTGCAACGGTGCCGGTGCGCTTCTTGATGCGCGCCACCGACATCCATTGCCGGACGTTGATCTGCTCGGGGCAGACGGCGTTGCATTGGGCGCTGCCGTTGCAGGCCTCGATCCATTTGCCGGCGGTCTCGGCATAGGCCTCGCCCGCCGTGATCGCCTTCAATTCCTCGACGATGCGCACGGAGGCGGTCTTGTCGAGGCCGATCTCCGCCGCGGTGGGGCAGGCCTCGACGCACTTGCCGCAGGTGATGCAGCGGTCCATGGCGTCGCGGCCGACGCTGTCGAGATAGGCTTCGTAGGAGGACATACCGGTTCCTCGCTCGGGTTGGCGCACCATAGCGCCGCGAGCCGCGCGCACAACCCGGGACTTGTTCAACACAATCCGGTCACGGTCCGGTGCCTACTGGACCGGCGCGATGGGCGGGCGCACCATGATTTCACAAGGTTCGGGAGGACATCGCCATGACCAAGCCTGATGGCCTGCATCATCTCGCTGTGACCACGGCCGACATCAAGACGCAGATCGCCTTCTTCAGCGACGTGCTGGGCACCGAGCTGGTGGCGCTCTACTGGATGCACGGCGTCAAGGGCGCCTGGCACGGCTTCGTGAAGCTCAACGACACCTGCTCGATCGCCTTCGTGCAGTCGCCCGACATCGCCAGGATCAAGCCCGAGATCGGCGTTACGCACTCGGGCAATGCCGGCGCGCCCTGCGCCCCCGGAATCATGCAGCACCTGGCGCTGAACGTGAAGGACGACGCCGAGCTGCTGGCGATGCGCGATCGCATCCGTTCGCGCGGCATCATCGTCTTCGGCCCGATCGACCACGGCTTCTGCAAGTCGATCTACTTCGCCGGCCCGGAGAATCTCAGCCTCGAGCTGTCGACCTCGCCGGCGCCGATCGACGCGCGCGCCTGGATCGATCCCGAGGTTGTGCGCCTGGCCGGCATCAGCGAGGCGGAGCTGGCGCGCTTCAAGAAGCCCGCGACCTACCGCAACGACAGCGGCAAGCCGCTGCCGCAGCCGGCGATCGATCCGACCAAGCCGCACATGATCTACCCCGAGGCGCGCTACAGGCAGATGGTGGCGATGTCCGACGAGGAATACACGCGGGTCCGCAGCGAGACCACGCCGCCGGTCCAGGTCGCGGCGGAGTAGGGCGAGCAGCCCGCGTGAGCTGGATCAGGCGAGCGCTGGCGGCAGCGTCACTGCTGACGGCACTCGCCGCGCCGCTTCAGGCGCAGCCGAGCGACGAGATGTGGCGGCAATGCGAGGAGGACAGCAGGCCGGACATCGCCATCGCCGCCTGCAGCGCCATCATCGAGACACCCGGCGTCGTCCCGGCCGACCTTGCGCGCGCCTATTTCCATCGCGGCCTGGCGCACCGGGAAAATCGCGCCTATGCGCGCGCGATCGACGATTTGACGCAGGCGACCCGCCTCGATCCATCCGACGACTGGGCGCTGGCTTATCGTGGACTGGCCTATCAGGAAGCCGGCCAGGTCGATCGCGCCATCGCGGATTTCGACGAGCTGATCCGCCGTGATCCGTCCAACGTCGACGCCCTGATCTCGCGCGCCTCCGCTCATCTGGACAAGGAAGAGTTCGCCCGGGCGATCGCGCTCCTCGACGCCGTGATCCGGCTGGAGCCATCGCTGGCCGAAGCCTTCGCGATCCGCGGCGGCGC
>CAYNOF010000125.1:0-8960 GCA_964398335.1 uncultured Rhizobiaceae bacterium | reverse complement strand
GGGACATGCAATCCGACGCACTCGACGAGTTCCATTACTCCGAGGAGTGCGAGAGCCTGACGAGGGAGGCGGAGGCCTGGATACGCGAGTCATGACAGGGGACGATGATCGACGATGCGAAGGGCAGGCCGTAGACTTGCGCGAACCTCCTGCCGGTTTCGGGATTGTCGATGATGAACCTGGTCAAGATCGTCGTGGCCATCCTCGCCTGCCTGGTCGCCGCGGACATCGTCGGCGTGATCGGCTGCGTGGTGCTGGACATCTTCGCGGGACGCTCCTGGAGCGCGCTGCTGCCCTACACCGTCTGGTTCGTGGTCGGCGTCTTCACCGGCCTCTTCGCCTACAACGCCGCCGGCGGCTGGACCGCCGCCGATGCCAAGACCGACTGGACCGAGCAGCCGGGCGCGGCGCGGCGCGGCGCGCTCATCGTCGGCGTCGCGGTCCTCGTCATGCTCGCCCTGAGCCTGCTGTTCTACAGGCTGTTCTGGAGCCGCGGCGTCGCCGGCGAGTACTACGTGCCCGACAGCGCATCGCATACCATCGTCTTCTTCGTCAGCGTCGGCGCCTCGATGCTGTTCTTCCGCACCGCGCTGGCGCCGGCCGCGCCCAAGGCGAAGTAGCGGCCGCCATCAGAAGGCTGGCACTCCGCCCTGCCCTCTCCCACAATGCCCCGAAGGCATCGGGGAGCGTACGCTTATGACCACGGGCATCCCGGCAGGGGACTGGATCGCGCATCACACGCTGATGGCGCCGCATTCGATGGCGGCGCACGACCTGGCGTCGGGGCGGCGCTTCACCTACGCGCAGTTCGACGCGCGCATCACGCGCGCGGCGCTGTGGCTGAGAAGCGCGTTCGGCGTGGCGCGCGGCGATCGCGTCGCGGTGCTGTCGATGAACGACACCGACGTCTTCGAGCTGCAATTCGCCTGCCGGCGGCTGGGCGCGATCTTCATGCCGCTGAACTGGCGGCTGGCGGTGCCGGAGCTGGAGTTCATCGCCAAGGACTCCACGCCCGTGGTGCTGATCCACGGCACGGAGTTCACCGAGGCCGCGCGCGAGGTCCGCAGGCTGGCGTCGATCCCGCACGTCGCCAGCCTCGCCAACGGCAAGGCGAGCGACTACGAGGCCGGCCTCGCCTCGGCGTCGGGCACGCTCGAGCCGCCCGACATGGATCTCGGCGACACCTGGACCATCATGTACACCTCGGGGACGACCGGCCGGCCGAAGGGGGCGCAGATCACCTACGCCATGGCGTTCTTCAACGCGGTGCACTGCTCGGTCGGCGTCGGGCTGACCTCGCGGAGCCGCAACCTGGTGTTCCTGCCGACCTTCCACACCGGCGGGCTCAACGTCTACGGCAACCCGACCTTCCACACCGGCGGCTTCAACGTCGTGATGCGCGCCTTCGATCCGGCGCAGTTCCTCGCGCTGCTCACCGACAAGGAGCTGGCGCTGACCCATGCGCTGGGCGTGCCGACCAACTTCCTGATGCTGACGCAGCAGCCGGGATTCGCCGAGGCCGATTTCTCGCATCTCCAGCATCTCGGCATCGGCGGCGCCGCCGCGCCGCTGGCGCTGATCGAGGTGTTCGGCCGCAAGGGCGTGCCGATGCAGCAGCTCTGGGGCATGACCGAGACCGGGCCGCTGGGCCTGCTGCTCACCGCCGACAATGCGCTCGCCAAGATCGGCTCCTCGGGCCTGCCGCCGCTCTACGTGCAGCTCAAGATCTGCGATCCCGAGGGACTCGAGGTCAGGCGCGGCGAGACCGGCGAGCTGATGATCAGGGGCCCCAACGTCACGCCGGGCTACTGGAACCGGCCCGAGGCCAACCGGACCTCGTTCACCGCCGACGGCTGGTTCCACACCGGCGACGCCGCGCGCCAGGACGAGGACGGCTACTACTACATCGTCGACCGCTGGAAGGACATGTTCATATCAGGCGGCGAGAACGTCTATCCGGTCGAGGTCGAGAACGTGATCTACCAGCTCGACGGCGTGCTGGAGAACGCGGTGGTCGGCGTGCCGCACGAGAAATGGGGCGAGGTCGGCCGCGCCTACGTGGTGCTGAAGCCCGGCGCCAATCTCGACGAGGGCGCGGTGATCGACCACTGCGGCAGCCAGCTGGCGCGCTACAAGGTGCCCAAGGAAGTGCGCTTCATCGGCGAGCTGCCGCACAACGCCACCGGCAAGATCCTCAAGCACCAGCTGTCGCGGAATTGAGCAGGCACGGGAAGGCGGTGACTCAATACCAGTGCCACTCGCCGAACCGGTCGTAGTAGCCGCCGTGGCGACGACGCTCGACGCGATCATCGACGCCATCGCGGTCGCGGTCGATCCGGCCCGGCGGATTGTCGGGACGCGGACCCTGGACGCGGTCGTCGACGCCGTCGCGATTGCGGTCGATCCAGCCCGGCGGGTTGCCGTAGCCGTGACGGGGCGGCTCGTCGAAATCGACGCAGCCGACCAGCGCGGCGGCGACGGTAACCATCAGCACAGAGCGCAGCATGACAAATCTCCGGCCCGCACACCGGGCTCATGCTCTCCTGTGTCAGCGCGCCGCGATCGCCGCATTGATGTAACGCAAGCAGTGCCCGGGGGTTTGGCTTCGGTGGATACATGATATATCGTCCTGCCATGAGTCTCGCCTCCCTGCCGGTCAGCCGGGAAAACCTCACCACGCGCGTCTACGGGCAATTGCGCGAATCGCTGATGGCCGGCCGCTTCTGGCCCGGCCAGCGGCTGCGCATCCGCGAGATGGCGCTGGCCATGGGCGTCAGCCCGACGCCGGTGCGCGAGGCGATCATGCAGCTCGTGCGCGAGGGCGGGCTGGAGATGCGCTCGAGCCAGGCGATCACCGTCACCCGGCTCTCCGTCGCGCGCTACACCCAGCTGCGCGAGGTGCGCCTGCTGCTCGAGGGCCTGGCCACCGAGAAGGCCACCGCGCTGCTCACCACGCCCGACATCAAGCGGCTCGAGGCCCTGCACGGCGAGCTGATCGCCGCCGAGAAGGCCGACGACCGCATCGCCGCGACGCTGACCAACTTCCAGTTCCACTTCACGATCTACCGCGGCTCGCAGGCCAGCGACCTGGTCGAGATCCTCGAGAGCATCTGGCTGCGCAACGGGCCGCTGCTGAAGTTCCTCTACCCGCACGCCGCGCCGACCTATCGCGGCAAGCACCAGCACCTCCACCTGCTCGACGCGCTGCGCCGGCGCGACGCCGCGGCGGCCAGGCGCGCCATCCAGGACGACATCCTCGAAGGCGGCCAGAAGCTGGTCGAGCTGATGGAGCGCATCGAAGCAGGCTCGGTGCGCCTGGTCGAGGACGACGACGGCGAGATCAGCCTGGTCTTTCCGTCGCGGCGGAAAAAGGCCGCCGCGTGATGGACTCCTGACGGATATATCATATACGCTGCCTCATCCGAGGAGGGCGTATGAGTACGGATCAGGAGCTTCGGGCGCGGGCGCAGCGGGTGATTCCCGGCGGCATGTTCGGCCACCTCAACGCTATCAGGCTGCCGGCGGGCTACCCGCAGTTCTACAAGCGCGGCGAGGGCTGCCACATCTGGGACGCCGACGGGCGGCGCTACGTCGACTACATGTGCTCGTGGGGCCCGATCATCCTGGGCCACCAGCACCCCGAGGTCACCGAGGCGGTGCACAAGCAGATGCGCGACGGCGACTGCCTCAACGGCCCGACCGAGCATATGGTCGCGCTGGCCGAGCGCATGGTCAGGCTGATCCCCAGCGCCGACTGGGCGATCTTCGCCAAGAACGGCAGCGACGCGACCACGACCTGCGTGATGCTGGCGCGCGCCGCCACCGGCCGGCGCAAGATCCTGGTGGCGACCGGCGCCTATCACGGCGCGGTGCCGTGGTGCGCGCTCAACGAGGCGGGCACGACCAGCGAGGACAAGGCGCATCTGCTGACCTACACCTTCAACGACGTCGGCAGCCTGGAGACCGCGGTGCAGCGCGCCGGCGACGACCTCGCCGGCGTCGTCGTCTCGGCCTTCCGCCACGACTACGGCAAGGACCAGGCGCTGCCCGACGCCGCCTTCGCGCGCCGCGTGCGCGAGCTGTGCGACGCGACGGGCGCGGCGATGATCGTCGACGACGTGCGTGCCGGCTTCCGCCTCACCCTGCGCGGCTCGTGGGACCTCGTCGGCGTGCAGCCCGACCTCAGCGCCTGGAGCAAGGCGATCGCCAACGGCTACGCGCTCGCCGCCGTCACCGGCAACGAGCGCCTGCGCGAGCCGGCGTCCAAGCTCTTCGTCACGGGCTCGTTCTGGTGCGGCGCGGTGTCGATGGCGGCGGCCAACGCCACGCTCGACGTGCTGGAGCGCATCGACGGGCCGAAGATCATGCACGCCATGGGCACGCGGCTGCGCGAGGGCATCGCCGCGCAGGCAAAGGAATTCGGCATCGGCGTGCGCCAGAGCGGCCCGCCGCAGATGCCGACCATCCTGTTCGACGACGACCCGGACTGCGCGAGGGGCGAGCGCTTCACGCAGGAGGTGCTGAAGCACGGCGTGTTCATGCATCCGAAACACAACATGTTCCTGTCGACGGCGCACACCGCCCACGACATCGACTTCACGCTCGAGGCCACGCGCAAGGGCTTCGCCGCGCTCGCCGGCCGATGAGCGGCACGGTTCCTGAATAGGCTGGCAGCGACAGGTAAGACGGAGACCTCTCATGACCAGGCTGACACGACGCAATCTCTCGCGCGGCGCCTTGACGCTCGCGGCGCTGGGCCTGCTGCCTTCGGGCGTCACGCACGCGCAGACCAAGGGCGGCACGCTGACCTATGCCAGCGTATCCGGCCCCGGCACGCTCGACCCGCATGTCTCGTCGAGCGCGGTCGAGCTCGAGGTGATCCACAACGTCTTCGAGGGCCTCGTCGCGCTCGACAACCAGAACGCCACGCGCACCATGCTGGCGTCGAAGGCGACGGCGTCGGCCGACTCGAAGACCTACAGCTTCGAGCTGCGCAAGGGCGTGAAGTTCCACAACGGCCAGGAGATGACATCGGCCGACGTGAAGGCCTCGCTCGAGCGCTACGCCAAGGTCAGCCCCAACGCCAAGAACCTGTCCGATGTCGAGCGCTACGAGACGCCGGATCCCTACACCTTCATCATCAGGCTGAAGAACGCCAACGTCGTGCTGCTCGACGTGCTGAAGTCGCCGATCTTCCCGTTCATGATCCTGCCCGCCTCGCAGGCCGACAAGCCGGCGCGCGGCATCGACATCATCGGCACCGGCCCGTTCTCGATGGGCGAATGGGTCAAGGACAGCCATCTCGTCATCAAGCGCTTCGACGGCTACGTGCAGGACATGAGCGCGCCGGGCCGCGACGGCTATGGCGGGCGCAAGACGGCGTATTTCGATTCGGTGCGCATCCGCTTCGTGCCCGAGGCGACAACGCGCATCGCAGCCCTGCAGACCGGCGAGGCGCAGCTCGCCGGCAGCATCCCGACCGAATTGCGCGGGCGCGTCGAGGGCGACAAGAACCTGCAGGTGCGCGAGGTCTTCCCGGTCGGCGGCACCTACATCATCGTCAACTCGTCCTACGGACTGACGGCGAATGTGGCGATGCGCCAGGCGATCGGTGCGGCGATCGACATCAACGAGATCATCGACGCCACCGGCGGCATCAACAAGCCCAACCCGTGGATGTCGTTCCCCAACACGCCCTACTACCTCGGCGGCGGCAGCGCCCAGGCGCCGTGGTACGACATCAAGGACCCGGCCAAGTCGAAGGCGCTGCAGAAGCAGGCCGGCTACAAGGGCGAGAAGGTGCTGATCGAGACCAACGGCAACTACCCGTGGATGCGCACCACGATGCTGGTGGTCGCCGAGCAGCTCAAGCGCGCCGGCATGAACGTCGACGTCAAGATCGTCGACTGGACGACCAACGCCTCGCACATGCAGCAGGGCACCGGCGAGTGGAACCTCTCGACCACGCTGTTCGGCCCCGACCACATCCTGGGCCCGCAGCAATGGCGGCCGCTGATCTACGCCTTCTCCAGCATCAAGGGCAACGACGCGCTCGACGCCGCCTACGCCGAGTTCTTCGCCGAGCCCGACCTCGAGAAGCGGCGCGCCTCGTGGCTGAAGATCCAGCAGCAGGTGCTGGGCAACGGCTACATGATCAAGATCGCCGATTCCGGCCGCATGAACGCGATGTCGCGCAAGCTCAAGGGCATCTCCGACTACAGCGGCATCCTGCAGCTGTGGGACCTGTATCTTGAGTAGCAGCCACGACCTCATGCTGGGGAGGCCGCGCCGCTTCCGTCTCGAAGCATGGGCAACCGGCTCGGTGTGTGTAGCCCACCCTTCGAGACGCGCGCGTTGCGCGCTCCTCAGGGTGAGGTGCGGGGTCGCCTGATGGCCCGCCTGCTGCTCTTCAAGCTCATGCAGGCCGTGCCGGTGATCCTGATCGTCTCGGTGCTGGCCTTCCTGCTGATGAGCCTGCTGCCCGGCGATCCGGCGGTGATCATCGCCGGCGAGGGCGCCACGGCAGAGGCGATCGAGCAGGTGCGTCGCGGGCTGGGGCTGGACCAGCCGTTCCATGTCCAGCTCGGCCACTGGTTCGCGCGTCTGGCCGAGGGCAATTTCGGCGCCTCGCTGATGCTGAACCAGAGCGTGCTGTCGGCGATGGGCGAGCGCCTGCCGGTGACACTCTCGCTCGCCGGCCTGTCGCTCGCCATCACGCTGCCGGTCGGCATCTTCGCCGGCTCGATCGCCGCCTATTACCGGCAGACCTGGATCGACTCCTTCGTCATGACCTTCGCGCTGCTGGGCGTGTCGATCCCCGGCTTCTGGATCGCCATCCTCGCGGTCATCCTGTTCAGCGTCTCGCTGGGCTGGCTGCCCTCGAGCGGCTACGTGCCGATCTCGCAGGACGCGCTGCTGTGGTTCCGCTCGCTGGTCATGCCGGCGGCGATGCTGTCGCTGTTCCAGATCGGCTTCCTCGCGCGCATGACGCGCTCGGCGATGCTCGACGTGCTGAGCCAGGATTTCATCCGCACCGCCCGCTCCAAGGGGCTCAGCGAATGGAAGACCGTGGGCAAGCACGCCTTCCGCAATGCGCTGATCATGGTGATCACCACCATGGGCATCCTGGTGTCGACGGCGATCGGCGGTTCGGTCGTGATCGAGCAGGTCTTCGCGCTGCCCGGCATCGGCCGCCTCGTGGTGCAGGGCATCCTGGCGCGCGACTACCCGCTGGTGCAGGGCGTGATGCTGATCTACGGCTTCGCCTTCGTGGTCATCAACCTCACCGTCGACGTCCTCTACACCTTCGCCGATCCGCGCGTGCGCTATGACTGACGTCGTCATCGCCGCCCCGATCCTGGCACCGCGCAAGCGCTTCCAGCTCCTGCGCCGCCTGCTGGCGCACCGCTCCTTCCGCATCGGCGCGATCCTGGTGCTGCTGCTGGCGCTCGCCGCGATCCTCGCGCCGGTGATCACCGGCATCGACCCGTCGGCGATGCGCGTGCGCTTCCGCTTCCGCCCGCCCTCGCCCGATTTCCCGCTGGGCAGCGACAATTTCGGCCGCGACATCCTCACCCGCGTGCTCTACGGCGCGCGCGTCTCGCTGTGGATCGGCCTGGTGGTCTCGCTGCTGTCGGGCTTCATCGGCGCGGTGGTCGGCGTCTTCGCCGCGCAGTTCCGCAGCCTCGACGCGCCCGTGATGCGCCTGATGGACGCGCTGATGTCCTTCCCCGCCATCCTGCTGGCGCTGGGCATCACCGCGGCTTTGGGCCCGCGCATGGAGAGCGTGATCATCGCGCTCTCGGTCGCCTACGTGCCGGCCGGCGTGCGCATCGTGCGCGCCTCGGCGCTGGTGGTGCGCGAACTCGACTACGTGCAGGCCGCGCGCATCGCCGGCGCGTCGAACGCGCGCATCATGTTCCACCACATCCTGCCCAACAGCTTCGGGCCGCTCTTGGTGCACATGACCTTCGTCTTCGCCTACTCGATCCTCGCCGAGGCGGCGCTCAGCTTCCTCGGCGTGGGCGTGCAGCCGCCGACGGCGAGCTGGGGCAACATCATCGCCGAGGGTCGCGACTTCGCCACCGAGGCGTGGTGGGTGATGGTCTTCCCCGGCCTGGGCATCAGCCTCGCGGCGCTGGGCCTGAACCTGCTGGGCGACGGCCTGCGCGACGTGCTCGACCCGCGCCTGAAGGGAGCCTGAGATGGCTTCCGAGCCGCTGGTATCGATCAACGATCTCACCGTGCAGTTCCGCACCGACCGCGGCTGGGCGACGGCGACCGAGAGCGTGTCCTTCGAGATCGGCGACGGCGACTGCCTGGGCGTGGTCGGCGAATCCGGCAGCGGCAAGAGCGTCACCGCGCTCTCGATCCTGCGCCTGCACGCGCGCGGCACCTCGCGCTTTCCGTCGGGCACGATCCGCTACGACGGCAAGGACCTGCTGCGCGCGCCCGAGCGCGACATGCGCGCCATCCGCGGCCGCGACATCGCCATGGTCTTCCAGGACCCGATGTCCTCGCTCAATCCCGTGCTGACGATCTGCGACCAGATCTCCGAGACCCTGATGCTGCATCGCGGGCTCTCGCGCGTGGAGGCGCGCAAGCGCGCCATCGAGCTGCTCGAGCTGGTGCGCATCGCCGATGCCGGCCGTCGCGTCGACGAGTATCCGCATCGCTTCTCCGGCGGCATGCGCCAGCGCGTGATGATCGCCATCGCCATCGCCTGCCGCCCGCGCCTGCTGATCGCCGACGAGCCGACCACGGCGCTCGACGTCACCATCCAGGCGCAGATCCTTGAGCTGCTGCGCGACCTCCGGACCGAGCTCAACATGGCGGTAATGCTGATCTCGCACGATCTCGGGGTGATCGCCGAGTTCGCCACGCGCGTGATCGTCATGTATGCCGGTCGCGTGGTCGAGGACGCGCCGGTCGATATATTATTCCGTCGGCCATTGCATCCC
>CAYNOF010000124.1:0-1861 GCA_964398335.1 uncultured Rhizobiaceae bacterium | reverse complement strand
GAGGCCGCCGGCTCCACCGCCGCAGCCCCCGGGCACGCCGCCCGAGCAGGCCAAGCAGCCGCGCGAGCGCGACGACAAGGGCGGCGACGACCGTCGCCGCTGATCGGCACCGCACAAGCGAAACGGCCCGCCAACCGGCGGGCCGTTTTGATTCAGTCGTGTTGCTTTGCGTCTACTTCACCGACACGACCTTGAACGGCCGCATGACGCCATCGTGCTCGGTGATCGAGACGTACTCGCCCTCGCGCAGCAGGTGGGCGCCGAGCTTGAAGATCGGCTCGTCGTCGTCCTCGCTGTCCTTGTCGTATGAAAAGACCCAGCGTCCGCCGCGCGTGTGGATGAGCAGGCCGTGCTCGTCGTCGGCGTCACGCCAGAAGCGGCGCACCACGCATTTCTCCTTGTTGGCGCGCCAGATCTCGGTGTCGAAATGGCCCTTGGGATCGACCGGCGCCACGAACTCGTAGCCGCATTGCGCGTCGCCGTCGGGAGCCTCCGGCGTGCGCGCCAGCTCGAGTCGGAATTTCCTCAGCATACCGGGCTCCTTTCCATTACCGTCCACGGGTGAGGCAGAGTGTGGATGAACCGGATGGACAGCGGCAATCTCAGGATCAACGCGGACCGGCTATGGGACAGCCTGATGGAGATGGCGCGAATCGGCGGCACCGACAAGGGTGGTGTCTGTCGCATCGCGCTCACCGATCTCGACCGCCAGGGTCGCGACCTGTTCGTGAAATGGTGCCGTGAGGCCGGCTGCGACATCCGCGTTGATCAGGTCGGCAATGTCTTCGCGCGCCGGCCTGGCCGTGACATGACCAAGCCGCCGATCATGACCGGCAGCCATCTCGATACCCAGCCGACGGGCGGCAAGTTCGACGGCTGCTATGGCGTGCTTGCCGGCCTCGAGGTGGTGCGCGCGCTCAACGACGCGGGCTACGAGACCGAGGCGCCGGTCGAGGTCGCGGTATGGACCAACGAGGAGGGCTGCCGGTTTGCGCCGGCGATGGTGGCCTCGGGCGTGTTCGGCGGCGTCTTCAGCGTCGATTATGCGCTGTCGCGCACCGATCCCGAGGGCGTCACCTTCGGCGAGGCGCTGAAGCAGATCGGCTACGACGGCAAGGACGCCGTCGGCGGCCGGCCGGTGGGCGCGTTCTTCGAGGCGCATATCGAGCAGGGCCCGATCCTGGAGCGCGAGAACCGCACCATCGGTGTGGTGACCGCCGCGCAAGGCCAGCGCTGGTACGAGATCAACTGGACCGGCATGGAGAGCCACGCCGGCACGACTCCGATGGAGGGGCGGCGCGATGCGCTCCTGGGCGCCTCGCTGCTGATCGCCGAGGCGCGGCGCATCGGCTCACGGCGCAACGGTCGTGCGACCGTCGGCGTGATCGAGAGCAAGCCGCAGTCGCGCAACACGATCCCCGGCCGTGTGTTCATGACCCTCGATTTCCGCCATCCCGACGATGCCGAGCTCGCCGACATGGATGCGCAGATGCGTGCTGCGGCCGCGCGCATCGCCGCCGAGCATCGCCTCGAGGTGAGCATCGGGCAGATCTGGTACTTCCCGCCGACGCCGTTCGATGCCAAGTGCGTCGAGGCCGTGCGCGCGGCGGCGCAGCGCGCCGGCATGGCGCATATGGACATCGTCAGCGGCGCCGGCCACGACGCCTGTTACGTGGCCAAGGTGGCGCCGACCGGCATGATCTTCGTGCCCTGCAAGGACGGCATCAGCCACAACGAGATCGAGGACGCGCGCAAGGAGGACATCGCCGCCGGCTGCCAGATCCTGCTGCAGGCGATGGTCGAACGCGCGGGTTCGTGATGGAAGGAAACGGCGGCACCAGTGTCCTGGCCGAGACCGGAC
>CAYNOF010000123.1:0-2028 GCA_964398335.1 uncultured Rhizobiaceae bacterium | reverse complement strand
TCGTGATCGCGCTGGGGCTGGCCGGCGGGCGCGTCGATTTCTCGCTCGAGCGCGTGGCGATCAACGTCGACGACGCGCGCATTCCCGACAACGCCGACGACCAGCCGATCGATCGGCCCAGCGTCGAAGGCGGGCCGGCGGCCTATTTCACCACCTTGCCGATCAAGGCGATCCTGCGCCGCGTGCGCGCCGCCGGCATCCCGGCCTCGGTGTCGAACAGCGCCGGCACCTTTGTGTGCAACCACACCTTTTACGTCGCGCGCCATCTCGCCGAGACCGGCCGCCGCGGCCTGCGCGCCGGCTTCATTCACGTGCCCTACCTGCCGGAACAGGCGGCGCACTATCCCGGCGTCGCCTCGATGTCCGTCGAGACGCTGGTCGCCGCGCTGAAGATCGCCATCGAGACCACGATCCGCGTCGAGCAGGACGAGCTGGTCGTCGCCGGTGCCACCCACTGAGCGCTATTCGACCACGAACGTCATCGCGTCGCTCAGCCAGCGCGAGTAGCCGTATTCGATCGGCACGCCCTCGGGATCGATGTTGATCGACTCGGTGATCAGCATGGCGCGGCCGCGGCCGACCTCGAGCAGGCGCGCGTCGGACGCGGTGATCAGCCCTGCCGAGACGCGCGTCCAGCGCCGGGAGTAGTCGTTCAGGCCGCAGCGGCGCAGCGCCGCCGTCACCGAGCGCTCGGCGCGCCACGCATCGCCCAGGCGCGGGAAGCGCGCGGCGGGGAAGTAGTGGCTGCCGATGCCCGCCGGCTTGCCGTCGACCAGCGCGCGCGCATCCAGCCGCAGGAGCGGCGTCTCGACCGGCACCGACAGCGCCTGCGCGATGTCGGGCGTGGCGCGCACGTTGTGCACGCTCACCATGTCGCGCGCGCCGATGCGGCGGGCACGACTGATGTTCTCGCTGAAGCGGGCCCGCTTGCCCAAGGCGTAGTCGAGCGGCGGATCGGGCACGAAGATGCCGCGGCCCTGCTCGGCGCGCAGCACGCCCTGGCTTTCGAGATGTTCGATGGCCTGGCGCAGGGTGTGGCGATTGACGCTGAAGCGCTCGGCCAGGGCGTATTCGCCGGGCAGGCGCGCGCCCGGCTTCCACTCGCCGGCCCTGACCTCGGCGCGCAGCGTGTCGGCAATGCGCCGCCACAGCGGTCTGGGATCGTCGACTACGGCCATGTCACGCAACCTTCATCGGGATATGGGCAATAGGACCTTGCGGGCGTCGTCTGCTGCTTCTATACTTGTATAGACAAGTAGGGGTTTTGTCGAGATGGAAAAAATCGACGCGCGCAAATCCTGGCTGGCGGTGCTGGCGAGGGCCGAGCGGGCGAGGCTGGAGGAGGCGGTCGGCGCCCTCTCGCCGAGGCCCGCATGGCGCGTGGTCAAGCCGGCCGAATCGGGCCTGGCGATGGTGCGCGGCCGCGCCGGCGGCACGGGCCAGCAATTCAATATCGGCGAGATGAGCGTGGCGCGCTGCGTCGTGCAGGTCGAAGGCGGCGCGGTCGGCGTCGGCTATGTCGCCGGCCGCGACAGGCGCAAGGCCGAGCTGGTGGCGGTGCTCGACGCGCTGCTGCAGGATGGGCCGTTCGTCGAGGCGCTGCAGCGCGACGTGGTGGCACCGCTCGCCGCGCGGCAGGAAGCGGCGCGCAGGCAGGTCCTGTCCAAGGCGGCGGCGACCAAGGTCGACTTCTTCACCATGGTGCGCGGCTCATGAGCGGGATCATCACGCCGACCCAGGCGGCGCTGTCGCCGGGCTTCGCCGAGCCGGTGCTCGACGCGCAGGCCGCGTTCCGCGCCACGCTCGACGCGATGTCGCGGCCCGGCCGAATCGAGGCGCTCACCGTGCCGATGAACCCGCTGCCGGGGGTCGACACCGCGACGGCGGCGGCGTGCCTCGCCTTGCTCGATGTCGACACGCCGGTCTGGCTGGCGCCGCACGCCGCCGCCGATCGCGCGGCGGCATGGATCGCCTTCCACGCCGGTGCGCCGCTGGCCGCCTCGGCCGGCGACGCGGCCTTCGTCGTCG
>CAYNOF010000122.1:0-2906 GCA_964398335.1 uncultured Rhizobiaceae bacterium | reverse complement strand
ACCGATTTCGGGCCGATGTCGAGGATCATCATGTCGTCGGGCACCGCGCTGGCGTCGACGACACGATTGCTCGCGCCGGCCTTGAACTCGCTCGCGACCACGACATCGACCGGCAGCACGATCTTGCACTTGGCCTTCTCGGCCTTGGCGAGGATGTCGCGCGCGGTGTCGGCGAGATCCTTCTCGCAGAGCGACTTGCCGACAGGGAGCCCTTGCGCGAACAGGAAGGTGTTGGCCATGCCGCCGCCGATCACCAGGTGATCGACGCGGCTCACCAGATTGCCCAGCAGCTCGAGCTTGGTCGACACCTTGGCGCCGCCGACCAGCGCCGCCACCGGCCGCTTGGGCTTGCCCAGCGCCTTGTCGAGCGCCTCGAGCTCGGCCTGCATCAGGCGGCCGGCGATCGCCGGCAGGCGGTTGGCCAGGCCCTCGGTCGAGGCATGCGCGCGCTGGGCGCAGGAGAAGGCGTCGTTGACGTAGATGTCGCCCAGCACCGCGAGCTGATCGACAAAGCCCGGGTCGTTCTTCTCCTCTTCCTTGTGGAAGCGCAGATTCTCCAGCAGCACGATGTCGCCGGCCTTCATCAGCTCGACCACCTGCTTCGCCCTGGTTCCCACGCAATCGTCGGCGAAGCCCACGGGCCGCTTCAACGTCGCCGCCAGCGGCTCGACCAGCGGGCGCAGCGACATCTCGGGCACCGGCTTGCCGCCGGGCCGGCCGAAATGGCTCAGCACCACGACCTTGGCGCGCTTGTCGGCGAGCTCGGCGATGGTCGGCGCCACGCGCGCGATGCGGGTCATGTCGGTGACGCGGCCGTTCTCCATCGGCACGTTGAGATCGACGCGGATCAGCACGCGCTGGCCGCTGACGTTGACGCCGTCGAGGGTCCTGAAATCGGGCATTGAAATTCCTGCTGGCTGGAAGGCGGGCTTACGCGGCGCGCTTGCGGATCACGAAGACCAGGGTCTGGCCTTCGCTCGCCGTGGCGACCAGTTCGTGACCGGTCTGGCGGCAATAGGCCGGGAAGTCCTGCGCCGCCGCCGGGTCGGTCGCCAGCACCTTCAGGGTCTGGCCAGGCGCGAGCGCACGCAGCGCGCGGTTGGCGCGCAACACGGGAAGCGGACAGAGCAGCCCGCTGCCGTCATAGGTCTGGTCGGCGTCCGGTATCGCGGCCATGCCGGCGATCTTAGCGGCGCGGCCGCAGGCGGCAATGGCCGGCTCGGCTCAGCGCCCCGGCATGCCGGCGGCCTTGCGGATCTCGCGCACGATATGAGCGTAGCCGGCGGCGGTGAAGTGCACCTGGTCCTCGGTGCGCTCGTCCTCGAGGCAGACGCCGTCGCGCTGCGTCATCGCCCGCATCGACACCCAGCGCAGATTCGGCCGGCCGAGCTCGACCACGGCCTCGCGCTGGACCTCGGTCATCTCGCGCAGATGCTCGTCGTCGATATGGATATGGCCGGGCAGGATGCAGGGCGGGCCGACCCACACCACGTCGTGCGCGCGGTCGGCGAGCTTGCGGGCGATCTCGCGCACGCGATAGCCGTAATTGGCGATGCCCTCGGGCCCGATCTCGACGGAGTCGTTGGTCCCCAGCACCAGCACGACGCGCGTGCCGCGATCGATGTTGGGGACGCTCTCCCAGCGGTAATGCACGCTGCCGCCGATCATCGCGATGGTCTGGTCGGCGCCGAAGATCGGCGCCATGCCGACGGCGAAGCTGTCGCCCATCAGAAAGGTGCGGATGCCGCCTTCGGACAGCGCCGGCTTGCCCGGCAGCCCGGCGACACCCAGGGCCAACACGATCAGCAGACCCGCCACGCGACGCCGGACCACTCCACCACGGAACACGGACGCTGCTCCCCACTGAATCCTTGGGAAGAATCGTCCGCTATTTCAACAACCTACGCCAGAGTCGGGGGAGCAAGGCTGGCGCGTGTCACCCGCATGTCAGATGCCTGAGAAACTTAAACGCGTTCCAGACCACACCACTCCGCGATGAACAGCGCCGTCGCCTGGGTGATGCGCCGCACCGACTCCAGCTCGACACGCTCGTCGAAGCCGTGGATGTCATCCGACTTCGGCCCGTAGACCAGCGCCGGGATGCCGGCGTAGAGGCCGAAGAAGCGGTTGTCGGCGGTGCCGGTCGAGGTCTTGTCGAGCAGCGCCTCGCCGAACACCGCCTTGTGCGCGCCGGCCAGCACGTCGCGCACCGCTTCGTGGTTCTTCAGCACGAAGGGCTCGGCCTGGAAGCCTTCCCAGGTCACCGTCGGCGGCGAGTTGCCGAGGAAGGCGTCGCGCGCGGCGGCCTGGCGGATGCAGTCCTCGACCTGGCGCCGCGCCTCGCTGAGCGACATCGAGGGCAGCACGCCGACGCGCATGTCGAAGGTGCACCACGCCGGCACCGAGCTCGCCCAGTCGCCGCCGGCGATCTTGCCGACGTTGAAGTTCACCGGGTGGTGGTGGTCGCAGAAATGCTTGTCGTCCGTCTTCGCCGCGTTCCACTTCTTCTCCAGCTCGCGCAGCGCCAGGATCAGGCGATAGGCCGATTCGATCGCGTTTGATCCGGCATCGGCCTTGTAGACATGCACGGGGTGGCCGGTGACCTTGACCTGGAACCACATCACGCCGACCTGCGCCACGGTCAGCACGTGGCTCGACGGCTCGGGGATCAGCGCGGCGTCGGCGCGATAGCCGCGCTGCAGGCAGGCCAGCGCGCCGTTGCCGGTGCACTCCTCCTCGACCACGGACTGCATGTAGACATCGGCGGCCGGGCGCCAGCCCAGCCGCTTGAGCGCCAGCAGGGCGTAGTGGTTGAGGATCAGCCCGGCCTTCATGTCGCCCGAGCCGCGGCCATAGAGCCAGCCATCCTTGATGCGCGGTTCGAAGGGCGGCGCGGTCCACATCTC
>CAYNOF010000121.1:0-4937 GCA_964398335.1 uncultured Rhizobiaceae bacterium | reverse complement strand
CCGCTGCGCATGACCTGGGCGGTGAAGTTCGAGGCGCTGCGCCATCCCGGCTGGATGATGGAGTACATGCGCACCGGCACGCCGATGTTCTCGAACTGGCAGCCTTACGCGCCCAAGGGCGCCAGCGCCGACGACGTCGCTGCCTTCGTCGCCACCCAGACGCCGACCTCGGTGACCTGGAAGGACGTCGAGAATTTCCGCCGCCTGTGGCCGGGCAAGTTCGTGATCAAGGGCATCATGCATCCCGACGATGCGCTGCGCGCGCAGTCGATCGGCGTCGACGGCATCATGGTGTCGAACCACGGCGCGCGGCAGCTCGACCGCGCCCCGGCGCCGCTCGACGTGCTGCCGGCGATCAACGAGGCCGTCGGCGACAAGATGACGCTGATGCTCGATGGCGGCGTGCGCCGCGGCGCCGACGTGATCACGGCGCTGTGCCTGGGCGCGAAGTTCATCTTCATGGGCCGCCCGACGCTCTACGGCGCGGCCGCCGGCGGCATGGCCGGCGCGACCAAGGCGCTGGGCATTTTCCGCCGCGAGGTCGACCTGGTGATGGCCCAGATCGGCGCGCCCGATCTGGCTGCACTGGGCCCGCATTATCTGATGTGGGACGAGGACCGCCGCCGCAACGCGCGGATCTGACCGGGCCCGAAAAAAAGTGAGGCTGGCGCCACGTCCGCGGCACCAGCCCTCAGCTTACGCGATTGCCTGTTCGGCGCGGTGTTGCCCCGCGTCCGACTTACTTCAGGTTGTTGGCGGTGTTCAGCATCATGGCGCTGAGCTTGGTGCCGACCGTGCTGAACGCAGTGATGGCGGCGACCGAGATCAGGGCAGCGATCAGGCCGTACTCGATGGCCGTGGCGCCCGACTCGTCACGCAGAAGGTTCATCAGAACGCGCATAGTGAAAATCCCCTTGCCTAGTATGTTTTTGAGTGAATTGGATAATTAAACGTGAACGGGAATTGTTTATCGTGATTTTATCGTTAACGCAAGGGTTTTCTTCTAACTACTGCTGATTCTTTGAGGAATCGGAGTCCGGTCAGGTCTCGGTCACCTAAGGTCAAATGTGAAGTAAGTTTGTTACCGTAGCGCCTCCTCAAGCATGCTCAAAGCTGCGCGGGCGAAGGCGCGCATATTGGCGACGCGGTCCGCCTGACCGGTTTCGATGGTCGTGCTGCGCTCGGTGGGGCCGCTGATCGCGACGCAGGCATGACCGGCCGCGTCGCCATAGCGATTGCCCGTTGGTCCGCTGGCACCGGTCTCGGAGATGGCCCAGGTCGTGCCCAGCCGCTGCCGGATGGTACGCGCCATCAGCATGGCATAGGGCTCGGTCGAGGCGCGCAGGCCGACGCGCGCCTCGGGCGGGATCATCAGCAGGGCGTCGCCGGCGGCGCGCGTGTAGATCACCGCGCCGCCGATGTAATAGGCCGAGGCGCCGGGCACCGACAGCAATGCGGCAGACACCAGGCCACCGATCGAGGATTCGGCGACGGAGATCGTCTCGCCACGCGCCTTCAGGCGCTCGCCGATGCGCGCCGCGATGGGCAGCAGGTCCTGCATGAGCTCAGTCCTTCAGGATGGACAGTTCGAGGTCGACCTTCTCGCCCAGCCACAGGGCGCGGTCGCGATGGTCGGTGAGGTCGTGGCCGGTATTGGGATGCACCAGCACCACGAGGTCGCCGCGGTTCAGCGCCAGCCAGGGCACGAACTCGGCGAACAGGGAAGGCGGGAAGGCGACCTGGTAGCTCCAGCGCGGATGCGGGCCTACCGGCCGCGAATGCACGCGGCCCATCTCGGCGACGAAGCGCGCGACGATGGCGGCGCGCAGCTTCAGCGCGGCGTCCTTGCTGGCGGCGTCGAAATAGACGTGGGCGTGCCAGTCCTTGATGTCGCTGACCTCGCCTGTCATGGCGCGCTCCCGTGTCAGGGCCGGCGCACCGGGCCGCCGGCCATCATGCCGCCATCGATCACCATCTCCATGCCGGTGACGTAGCTCGAGGCGTCGCTCGCCAGCCATAGTACGCCATTGGCGATATCCTGCGCCTCTCCCGCGCGTGACAGCGGAACCGCGATCCGTGCCCGCTCGTAAGGGTCGATCGGCGCATTGTGGCCCATGCCGCGCGCGCCGGTGGGGATCTTGCCCCAGATCGGCGTGGCGATGATGCCGGGATGCATCGAGTTCACGCGGATGTTGTCGCCAGCGGCGGCGCACTCCAGTGCGACCGACTTCGCGAACAGCCGCACGCCGCCCTTGGTCGCGGCATAGGCGGCCAGCCCGGGCGCGCCGCGCAGGCCGGCGACCGAGGACATCAGGATGATCGAGCCGCCGCCGCCCTTGCGCATCAGCGGCACCGAATGCTTCACCGACAGGAAGACGCCGTCGAGGTTGATCGCCTGCTGGCGCTGCCAGTCGGCCAGCGTCATCTCGAAGATCGACGCGGCGATGCCGATGCCGGCGTTGGACACCAGCACGTCGAGCCGGCCGCACTGCTTCTCGATCTCGGCCACGACCTCGATCCAGCGCGGCTCGGAAACCACGTCGTGGTTGAGGTAGAGCGCGCCGTTGCCGATCTTCGTCGCCAGCGCCTTGCCGCGCGCGTCGTCGATGTCGGTGATGACCACGCGCGCGCCCTCGCGCGCCAACGTGAGCGCACAGGCCTCGCCGATGCCCGACGCGCCACCCGTGACGAGGGCGACCTTGCCGTCAACCTGACCCATGATGTTCTCCCCGCACGCAGCGCAGCGAAGGACCTTGCGGTATCGCGACCACACGAAGCGCGGTGCACGATTGAACTGCCGCGAGATCCTTCGCGTTGCTCAGGACGACAGCGAGTTGTTACCGTCGCTGGAAGTTGCCCGGCCGCCGCTCGGCCCAGGACTTCACGCCTTCCTTGAAGTCGGCGGTCTTGCGCGTCCAGTCCTGCTCGACCAGCTCGCGCTCGGTGGCGCGTTCGGCCTCGTCGGCGAAACCGCGGCGCATGGTCTCGCGCGTCGACATCACGGCCAGCGGCGCGGACTCGGCGATCTCCTTGGCGAGATCCATCGCGCCCTTGCGCACGTCGGCCAGCGGCACCAGCACGTCGGCCATGCCCATCGCCACCGCTTCGCTGCCGGTAACGCGACGGCCGGTATAGAAAAGCAGGTTGGCCTTCTGCTGACCGACGAGTCGCGGCAGCGTGTAGGTCAGGCTGAAGCCGGGATGGAAGCCCAGCCGCGTGAAGTTGGCGGAGAAGCGCGCCTCCTCGCAGGTGACGCGGAAATCGGCCGACAGCGCCAGGCCCAGGCCGCCGCCGATCGCGGCGCCCTGCACGGCGGCGACCTGCGGCTTCTTCGCCCGGAAGATGCGCGTGGCTTCCTTGTAGAGGTGCTTGCCGGTCTCGGCCGCGCCGGTCTGCGGGCGATTGGCGAAATCGGCGCCGGCGCAGAACGACTTGCCCTGCGCGCACAGCACGATGGCGCGGATGTTGTCGTCGCGGTCGAACGCCTCGTAGGCGTCGGCGATCTGGTTGATCAGCGCATTGTCGAAGTAGTTGTGCGGCGGACGCTGGATCTCGACGATGCCGACATGGCCCTCGCTGCTGATGCCGATGTCCTTCTTGGCCGCACCGGCCGCCACGGGTTCCGCGCTCATCTGTTCCCTCCCGCTGGATGATCTGGGGTTCGGGCGCATCCTATCCCGCCCTGACGCGGGAGTCGCAAGGCTCCGTACCGCAATGCCGCTGTGCGGGCAGGTCAGTCGCGGATGAACTTGGCGGCATCGACCGTCTCGCCGCGCAAGGCCTTCAGTGTGGCCATCGCGCCGTCGCGCGAATCGTAGAGTGCCTTGCGCACGATGCGTTCGGCGCGCGCGCCGTCACGCTGGGCGATGGCCTGGGCGATGTCGCTCCAGTCGTGCGCGGTTTCGCGGCGACGCTCTGGCGTGAAGAAGTCCAGCGGCCGCTCGCGCCAGATCAGGCCCCATAGCGAACCCTGGTTCTGGTCGCGCAGCATGCGGATCAGATGCGGCGTTGCGCATTGGCGATACATGATGCCGCCGGTGCGGCCGACGGCGAGCGCGAACGCCACCGGGTCGACCTCGTCGAGCGCCGCCTGGGCGCGCAGATCGGCGCAGTGGCGCAGCATCTCCGTGATCGCTTCCGGCGCATCGGCCCGCGCCGCGACGTTGCGCACTGCCAGCCCGAGCAGCGCCGCGCGGATGTTGAAGATGTCGGCGATGGCGTCGAGCGTGATGTGCACCACCCAGGCACCGCGACGCGGGAAGAGCTCGACCAGGCCGCGCTTCTCCAGCGCGCGGATCGCCTCGCGCACCGGCCCTCGGCTGGTGGCATAGAGATTTGCGACCTCCTGCTCGGAGATGCGTTCGCCGCCCTTGTACTCGCCGTTGAGGATCGCGATGCCGAGATGGTCGGCGATCTGCTCGGGGATGGTGCGCGCACGTTCGCCCCGCCGATTTCGCGGTGTGAGTGTTGGGGTCGGCTCTCGGCTCTGCACGGAAACCATGCATCAGCATAACGGCCGCATTGTAGAATTGTCGACAATAGACATTTGACATACGGTCGAGCCGCGTGCTGCCGTCCGCCCCAATTACGGCGGAGGGAAACGCACATGAACCGCACGCGGGCCTGGAGTATCGCCCTGGCGTTGGTCGTGGCGCCGATGACGGCGTCGGCCCAGGGAGGAGGCACCGTCACCGCGGGCTTCGGCGCCGAATCGACGGTGCTCGACCCGGTGAAGTATTCGGCCGGTGTCGACCACTACTTCATGGGCCAGATGTTCGAGCAACTCGTCCGCGTCGATCCGCAGCAGCGCATGGTCAACTGGCTGGCGGAGTCGTGGAAGGTCGAGGACGTGAACGGCAAGCCGGTCATCGATGTGCACATCCGCAAGGGCGTGAAGTTCCACAACGGCGATCCGCTGACCTCCGCCGATTTCGAGT
>CAYNOF010000120.1:0-13810 GCA_964398335.1 uncultured Rhizobiaceae bacterium | reverse complement strand
GTAGTTCGCCTCGCCCGCCTGCCAGAAGCTGTGGCCGGTCGCCAGCAGCGGGCCGTAGAGGCGGCCGGAGAACTGCATCAGGCGCGCGAACAGCGTGTCGCGCCCGACGCTGGCGGTGAGCGTCTGGATCAGGCCGGTGCGCGGGTTGCGCTCCATCAGCGCCGCCAGGCGCACGATCGTGTCGCCGCTCATCACGCTGTCGGCATCGAGGATCACCATGTAGTCGTGGCGCGCACCATCGGCCTGCAGCCAGTCCGAGATATTGCCCGCCTTGCGGCCGATGTTCTTGGGCCGACGACGGTAGAACATGCGGCCCTCTGCGCCGTAGCGGCGCTTCAGCTCGTCGAAGCGCGCCTGCTCGACGCGCGCGATGTCGTCGTCGGTGCTGTCGCTCAGCACATGGAAGGCGAATGACTCCAGCTGGCCCGTGCCTCGCACCGAGTCGTAGGTCGCGGCGAGCCGCGCCATCACCGCCTCGGGATCCTCATTGTAGATCGGCATGAGAATGGCGGTGCGCGTGCCGAGCGTCGGCACCACGCCTGACGACGGCGCGGCACGGCGCAAGCTGACGGGATGCAGCCCGACGAGCTTGAGGATGAAACCCGCCAGCGCTGCCCAGAAGGACAGCGAGACCATGGCGAAGCCGGGCACGAAGGCCGCCAGCACCGCGATCTCGATCGCCGAGATTCCGCCCGGCTCGAGGATCTCGGCCATGAGCATCGTGCCGATGATCGTCGTCAGGACGGTCAGTCCCAGGACGAGGACGCGCCGCCAGCCGGCGCGCGTCGCGTGGCGGTCGAGGGTCCGGTCGCTCATGGCCGCACCGTGTAGTTCATGGTCTCGCTCAGCACCTCGCCGTACAGGCGCAGGTACGCACGCACGTCCATCGGCGTCCTGCCGTCGGGCTGCACGTCGACGAAGAGCCGCCAGGTCGACTCGTCGGGGATCGGCTCGGTGCGCGCCTTCACCAGGCGGCCGGACGACACCGCCACCTCGGCCTCGACCGGCTGCGCCGGCCGCAGCCCCGCGATGTCGCCGCCGCCGAACTCGACGACCAGGCGCCAGGACTTGCCGTCGGCCATCTTGAACACGCGCACGCCGATGACGCGGCCGCCGGGCGACAGCGCCGCCTCGTCGCTGAGCGCCGACAGCCGGTAGCGCAGCTCGAGTTCCTGGCCGCGGCCCGTGGGCGTATGGCTGGCCCAGAAGGCCGCGATGTTGTCGTGCACTTCCGAGTCGGTGGGAATCTCCACGAGGCGGATCTCGCCCTCGCCCCATTCACCCATCGGCTCGACCCACAGGCTGGGCCGCTTGTGATAGCGCGCCTCGAGATCCTGGTACTGGGCAAAGGCGCGCTCGCGCTGCAGCAGGCCGAAGCCGCGCGGATTGCGGTCCTGGAACGTCGACACGGCGAGCGCCGGAAAATTGGTAAGCGGCCGCCAAATCCATTCGCCCGAGCCGCTGGCGATCAGCAGCCCGTCCGAATCGTGGATCTCCGGCCGGTAGTCGGGCGGATGCCGCCGGCCGGTCTTGCCGGCGAAGAACATGCTGGTCAGCGGCGCGATGCCCAGCAGCGAGATGTCGTGGCGCGCGTACAGCGCCGCGGTGACGTCCACCGACGTGCGCCGGCCGGGCCGCACCACGAAGGTGAAGGCGCCCGCGGCGCCGGGACTGTCGAGCAGCGCATGCAGCGTGATCTCGCGCGCGTCCTTGGCCGGCGCGACGAGCCAGAAGGCGCGGAACGCCGGGAACTCCTCCTGCCGCGGCAGGCCGGTATCGATCGCCAGGCCGCGCGCCGAGGCACCGTAGGTCTCCTCGCGGCCGATCAGGCGGAAATAGCTGGCGCCGAGGAACGCGATGATCTCGTCGAACTTCGCCTCGTGCAGCGGATAGGTCAGGCGAAAGCCGGCGAAGGCAACGGCGCCCGGCGGCTCGCGCAGATTGGCTGCGCTGAAATCGAACATCTCGGGCGTCGCCGCGAGCGGCGCCGCACCCCCTTCGGAGACGACGTGGATCGCGACCGGCGTGCTGTAGATGAACCCCGCGGGAAAGAACTCGGCGCGGAACATGCCGGGTGCGCTGCGCCACAGGATCGCCTCGGGGCGCATCCGGATGCGCATGTACTGGTCGTAGTTGATGCGCAGCAGATCGCTCTGCGGCGGCGCCTGCGGCGGCTTGTAGGGCTCGCCGGCGAGGCGCCTGGCCTCGGCGCGCACCTGGTCGAACGAGAACGGTTCCACCTGCGCCCGCGCAACGCCGGACAGAGGCGCGCATGCCGCCGCCGCACCCGCCAACAAGAGTCGTCGCCGCAATCTCATCGCACCCTGTGCTCCCAGAGGTCGGCTGAGAACGCCGACATAGGAGGCCGGTTGCGGTAATCCCGTGGCGTCGGGTTACGGCAGATGACCGCGCCTCGCGGCGCCGGCCTTGCTTTCGACATTGCGCCGCCTGAACCATCCCGGAATCAACATGAAGCGGCCGGGCCAGCGCGCCAGCGGGATGTCGGCCACGAGACGCGCGCCGCGCTCGCGTCGGGCAAGCACGATCTTGCGGCTATGGAACGCCTCGAGCTCCGGCCTGTGCGCGACGCTGAGGATGGTCGCCTCCTTCAGCTCCTCGCAGATCAGGCCCATCAGTGCATCCTGGCTGTTGGGATCCAGCGCCGAGGTCGCCTCGTCGAGCACGACGATATCGGGCCGGTGCAGCAGCACGCGTGCGAAGGCGAGGCGCTGCTTCTCGCCGCCCGACAGCGTCTGGTCCCACGGCGACTCCTCGTCGATCCGCTCGACGAGATGGCCGAGACCCACCGCCTCCAGCGCCCCGGCGACCTGCCCGGTCGGCCATTGCTCGGCCGGCGCCGGATAGGCCGCGGCGCGGCGCAGGGTGCCGGTCGGCACATAAGGCCGTTGCGGCAGCAGGAAGAGCCGCAACCCGTCGCCGATCTCGATGGTGCCGCCGCCCCAGGGCCACAGGCCCGCGATGGCGCGGATCAGCGTGCTCTTGCCGGTGCCCGATTCGCCGGCGAACAGCACGCGCTCGCCGGGTGCGATCAGCACCTCGGCTTCATCGACGACCATCGTGCCATCGTCGAGGGCGACGCTGACATCGGCCAGCCGCAGCGCCGCATCCTTGGCGACGCCGCGTCCGATGACTCCGTCACCCTTTTCGGCGCGCTCGAGCGCCTCGAGCGAGACCATCAGCGAGGCGATGCGGCGCGCGCCGGCGCTCCAGTCGGCCAGGCGCGGATAATTGTCGACCAGCCAGCCGAACGCGCTCTGCACGATGACGAAAGCCGACGCCGCCTGCATCACGGTGCCAAGGCTCATGGAGCCGTCGAGGAACTTCGGCGCGGTCAGCAGGATGGGCACGACGGCGGCGACCAGGTTGCTGCCTTGCGAGACGATGGTCGTGCGCATGTGCTGGCCGCAGATCTGTTTCCAGCGGTTCAGCACAACACCGAAGTGGCGCTCCAGCCCGGCGCGCTCCTCCGCCTCGCCGCCCAGCAGCGCGATGCTCTCGCCGTTCTCGCGCACGCGGGTCAGGGCATAGCGGTACTCGGCCTCGGCCTGGTTCTTGTCCTCGGAGACGCGCACGAAGCGGCGCCCGATGATCAGCATGGAGAGGCTGGCGATGCAGGCGTAGACGATCGCCGCCACCACCAGGAAGCCGGGCACGGCGATGGTGGCATCGCCGAGGGTGAAGCTGATCGAGCCGCCGATGTTCCACAGCACGACCATGAAGGTGATCGCCGACAGGAAGGCGGAGAGCACGCCGACGGCGAAGTCCACGGGGGCGTCGGTGGCGACGCGCAGATCCTCGGCGATGCGGTACTCCGGATTCTGGTGCTCGCCTCGCACCAGGTTGAGCTGGTAGTAGCGCCCGTTGGCGAGCCAGGCGTCGAGCACCCGGTCGTTCAGCCAGGCGCGCCAGCGGCGCTGGGTCGTCATGCGCAGCAGCACGGCGACGACGCCGAAGGTCACGCTGGCCGCCGCCAGCGGCACGAACAGGATCGCCATCCGGCCGACAGTCGACGCCTCGCGCTTCTCCAGCGCGTCGAAGATCGCCTTGTTCCAGCGGTTGACGCCATATTGCGCGGTGAGCGTCAGCAGGATGATGGCGAGCAGGGCAAGCGTCAGCCACCACGCCCAGCGGTCTCCCCGGGCACCCCAGAAGCCGCGCGCCCGGCGCCAGAAGAAGCCCATCAGCGCGCGCCGACGCGTCCGCTCCGCGCCTTCGGAGCCATCCTCGTCCACGACGGTATCGACGAGATCCGGCAGCGGCTCCGCCCGGGCGGCGGTTTGGGTCATCGCGTTTCTCCGCGCCTACGCCGGAGGAACGCGCTCCCGCCGTCATAGACTCCGATTGGTCACGGAAGAACGCGCGCGTCGCCGATTCGATCCACTGGCGTTGCGCTAGGCCGCTTTCGGGTCGACCAGCGAGGTCACGAACCGGCAGAGCTCGACGGGCAGATACGGCTTGTCGAAGACATGCACGGATGGGGTGTCGGTCGGATTGCCGCGGTCGCCCGAACAGCGGATGATCGGGACGCCGGGGCGCAGGCGATGCGCGGCGGCGATGACCTCGTCGCCCGACATGTCAGGCAGCCCGATGTCGACGACGATGGCATTGAGCGGCTGGCCGCTCTCGAGGATCTTCATCGCGGCGGCGCCGGTTGGCGCTTCGATGCAGCTGAAGCCGGCCTGCGTGAAGGTCTCGACCATGACGGTGCGAATGAGAAATTCATCCTCCGTCAGGAGTATGCTGCGCATTGTCCCCTCAGGCCGCCCGTGCGGCCATGAGGGGACTTTACTGGAGCCACATGCCCAATCCAAGTCGGCTGGACGAGGGCGGCTGGACGAGGGCGGCTGGACGAGCACTCGCCGAGGTCGAGGGCTGCCGGGCGCGTCAGCCCGGCGCCTGGATATGGCTGTTCGTCTGGTCGACGTAGAGGTGGGTGCGCGGGCCGCGCACGAACGTGCCGACCCGCTCGCCGGGGCCGATCGGCCCGGTCACGACGCGCGTCTGCAGCACCACCTGAGTGCCGTTGGTGAAGGCGCAGTTCACCAAAGGCTCGATCGCCATCGGGCTGTTGTTGGTCAGGTAGACCACGGCCATCCAGCGCCGGCCCGGATCGGCGAACAGCGACGACACGTCCATGCTCATGGTCGGCACGCTGGTGTTCGGGCCCGAGGTGATCGGCACGGTGCCGAGCACGCGCGGACGAACTTCCTGGACGACGACGCCGGGAACGCCGCCGCTCTGCGCGCGCGGCTCGAAGGCGCGGTCGTCGAACGGCACCGGGGTGCCGTCCTTGCTCACGTTTTCCGGCGTCCAGACCTGGCCGGTCACCGGGTCGCGGAATTCGGGATAGCCCGAGGGCATCATGTTGGTCTGCGCCCCGGCGGCGCTGGCGACGAAGAGTCCAAGCAGCGACATCGCCCAGATCCGGCCCTTGGTCTTCATGGGAATCTCCATCGATTGCAGAGCGACCGTCCTCGATAGGCGGTCCGTCGAAGCGATGGAAAAACGTCGACCGCGAACCCCCGGTTCCGGCCTGCCCGAAGATGCCTTCTTCTTGACCGATACTTGACCGCCGGCGTCTAGACGGCGAGTTCCACCGAGCAAACGACACCGTCGGGCCGGAACTCCAGCGACGCGCGGCCGAGGTCCGATTTCAGCGCCTGTTCGAGCAGCAGCGAACCGAACCCCTTGCGAGTCGGTGGCTTGACGGGCGGCCCGCCGCTCTCCTGCCAGGTCAGCTTCACCCGCCGGCCCTCGCCTGCCGCCGCGACGTGCCAGACGAGATGCACGGTGCCCGTGTCGTTCGACAGGGCGCCATATTTCGCGGCGTTGGTGGCGAGTTCGTGCAGGCCCATGCTGAGCAGCGTGACCTTGCCGGCGTCGAGCCAGATGTCATCGACGCCGTCGAGCACGATGCGCTCGGCGTGACGCTCCTGGAACGGCGCCAGCGCGCGCATCAGGACCTCGCGCAACGGAACGCTTCTCAGGTTCTTCAGCGTCAGCAGATCCTGCGCGCCGGCCAATGCCTGCAGCCGTCCGGCGAAAGCCGCCTGCTCCTGCGGCGTGATGCCGCCAAGGGTCTGCGACGCGATCGCCTGCACGATCGAAAGGCTGTTCTTCAGGCGGTGCTTCATCTCGCTGAGGAGAAGGTTCGCCTGCTCCTGCGCGCGCCTGCGGTGGGTGATGTCGCGGGCGATCTTGGATGCACCGATGATCCTGCCGTCGCGGGCCCTGAGCGGCGATACCGTGAGCGAGATGTCGATGAGGCTGCCGTCCTTGCGCCGGCGTACGGTTTCGTAGTGCTCGACACGCTCGCCGCGCACGATGCGCGCCAGGATGTCGGGCTCCTCGTTCATGCGCTCGGGTGGCATCAGGATCGTGATCGGCTGGCCGATCACCTCCTCCGCGGTATAGCCGAACAGGCGCTGCGCACCGCCGTTCCAGCTCTGGATGACGCCGGCCAGATCCTTGCTGACAATGGCATCGTCGGACGAATCGACGATCGAGGCCAGTCGCAGGGCGGATTCTTCGCTGCTCCTTCGGTCGGTGATGTCGACCAGCATGTTGACGCCGCCGATGAGCGTGCCCGACGGATCGAACAGGGGCGTGGGATGCGGCTCGAACACCACCCGGGTGCCGTCCGGACGCTCGGCGATCGCCGTCGCACCGCGGACAGGCTTGCCCGTGCGCAGCGCCACGGCCATCGGACATTCGTCATGGGCCATCGGCCGGCCATCGGGCCAGAACAGCTTCCACGAGCCGCACCAGGCCGCGCTCCCGAGGTCGGGACGGTGACCCCAGAGTTCGGCAGCGGCTTCGTTGTAGTAGGTGATTCGGCCCCGCGCATCGGTCGTGTAGATCGCGCTCGGCAGGCAATCGAGGATCGCCCGAGAGAACTCGGGTCCCCGCTGCCAGCCGTCTTCGCCCCGCTCAGCCAACGCTACGGCACCGCCGACCCGATCCTTCATGGAAAACCCATCAGAGAATGTCCTAACGCGGCGCGGGCCCGCCAGTTCCGACGTCGCCGGCGGCACGACGCAATTTCGCCCGACCGAAGGGAACGCACTTGCGCCTCGGGGCGTTGATCCGGTCGGCGAGGTAGCTTTCCTGGTCGAATGTCGTACATGGCGTCCAATACCCCGATACAGGCGTCCGCCGGCCGAGGCATGCCGGCGGTGATCCTCGTCGTCGAAGACGACTGGTTGCTGCGCCAGGCGATGGCGTCCGAGATGCGCAATGCCGGCTGGTTTGTGCTCGAGGCCAGCACCGGCGAAGCCGCCCTGTCGCTGCCGGCGGAAATCGGCCAGATCGATCTGGTGGTGACGGACATCCGCCTCGCCGGCGAGATGACGGGCTGGGATGTCGCCCAGAGCTTCCGCTCCCGCTTTTCCGACCTTCCCGTCGTCTACGTCTCGGGCAACACCGTGGACAGCACGCGGATGGTGTCGCGCAGCACATTCCTCGGCAAGCCCTGTGCGCCCGCCGACCTGATGCGCGCCTGCCGCCGGGCCCTGGGCTCGACCGACTTCCCCGCCCCGCCGCTGTCGCGCGCCTGACTGATACAGAACACCGGCCTCGTCCTATAGTGTCCGCCGACTGGACACGGAGGGAGAGCCTGCGATGCGCGTCGGCGTTTTCTATTTCCCCACGGACTACGGCATCCATACCGCCGAGCTGGCACGCGCCCTCGAGGACCGCGGCTTCGACTCGCTGTTCGTCTGCGAGCACACGCATATCCCGGTCAGCCGCCGCACGCCCTTCCCCGCCGGCGGCGAGCTGCCCAAGCGCTACATCCACACCCACGATCCCTTCGTCGCCTTGTCCTTCGCGGCGGCGGCGACCAGCACGCTGCTGCTGGGCACCGGCGTCTGCCTGGTGCCGCAGCGCGATCCGATCATCACCGCCAAGAGCGTCGCCAGCCTCGACCTGATGTCCAAGGGCCGCTTCGTCTTCGGCATCGGCGGCGGCTGGAACGTCGACGAGATGGAGAACCACGGCGCGCAACACGCCACGCGCTTCAAGCTGATGCGCGAGCGGGTGCTGGCGATGAAGCAGATGTGGACCAAGGACGAGGCCTCGTTCCACGGCGACATGGTGAAGCTCGACCCGCTGTGGTGCTGGCCCAAGCCGGCGCAGCGGCCGCATCCGCCGATCCTGCTGGGCGGCGAGAGCGATCACACCCTGCGCCGCGTCGTCGAGTTCTGCGACGGCTGGTTCCCGCGTCCGCGCGGCTTCGTCGCCAAGGAAGGCGTCGCCCGGCTGAAGGCCATGGCCGACAAGATGGGCCGCGACGCCTCGACCCTGTCGATCACCGTCTTCGGCGCGCCCAACGATGCCGCCGCGCTGGCCGAGTACGAGGCGCAGGGCATCCAGCGTGCGTTGCTCGCGATCCCCGACCTCGATCGCGACGGCATCCTCGCGGCGCTCGACAAGCTGGCGCCGCTGGCGGCAGCGCACAAGTCCTGAGCTTCCCGGGCAGCGCGACGGGCGCGTATGCTGGCTGGGCCTGTGCACCTCCTGATCGGAAGGAAGCGACCATGATCGACCTGCATTTCTGGCCCACGCCCAACGGCAAGAAGGTCACGATCCTGCTCGAGGAATGCGGCCTGCCCTACAAGATCGTGCCGGTGAATATCGGCCGCGGCGACCAGTTCACCGACGCGTTCCTCGAGATGAACCCCAATCATCGCATGCCGGTGATGGTCGACCACCAGCCGAAGGACGGCGGCAAGCCGCTGGTGGTCTTCGAGTCCGGCGCGATCATGATGTACGTCGCCGAGAAGGCCGGGAAGTTCTATCCGCAGGACCTCCGCACGCGTTACGACGTCAACCAGTGGCTGATCTGGCAGATGGCCAACCAGGGACCGAAGTCGGGCGAATGCGGTCATTTCCGCCGCGTCGACCAGGCCAAGGAAGGCGACCAGGCCTACGCCATCCGGCGCTTCACCGACGAGGTGAACCGGCTCTACGGCGTGCTCAACAACCGGCTCTACAAGCACCGCTACCTGGCCGGCGACCAGTACACGATCGCCGACATGATCTGCTATCCCTGGACCATCAACTGGAAGTTCCAGGGCCAGGACATCGAGGAGTTCCCCTACTTCAAGCGCTGGTTTGAGGAGCTGGGTGCGCGCCCGGCGGTGCAGAAGGGCATGGCGGTCGGCGCCGATCTGTCGGTCGACAATGCCAATCTGCCGCCCGAGGAGCAGGCCCGCCGCGCCAAGCTGCTGTACAACCAGCGCGCCCGGCCGGTGAAAGTCGCGTGATGTAACACCAACAGTGTTGCGCGGGCGGCGCGGACAGATCAGACTGCCGGGTTCCCTACTCTCGCAATGCTTGTGGAAAACCTTTTGGTTGCAACCGTGCAGAATCATGGCACGATGCAGAGCCTTTTCGATGCGCTCGCGACTCTCCTCGCGCGGATTCGATGGCAACAGGCGGACGCCGGGCCCCCGACCGGCGTCCGCTCTTGTTTTCAGCCCCTGTCACCCTTCCTTGCCTTGACGCAGCGGCTCGACGCTGGCGGACTGCGCGTGCCAATCGAGAAGGGGGAGCACGCATGCCGCATACACCGGCCAGCATGGCGATCATCGTCAAGAAGGACGGCGAGGGCGAGACCAACGCCATGATGCAGCCGCAGGCCGAGAAATATCTCGGCAACCTGCTGACGCCCGACCGGATTTCCAACCTCAAGCAGTCGCTGAACGACGTGTTCGGCGGCCGCGGCAAGGCCACCGGTGCCTATACCTTCGCCGGCCAGCCGGTCCTGCACGCCTCGTCCGGCAACATGCAGAAAAGCGTCACGCTGTTCTTCTACATGTCCGGCGTGAACGCCAAGATCTTCGCCATGGGCCAGCACAAGACGTCGAGCAGCTACGGCGTCAGCGAGTACGGCCAGCGCGGCACCGACTTCCAGCTCGGCAAGACGATCTCGCTCTGATCCGGTTCTGCGGTCGTCCCGACGGTAGCGAGGGATGACGGAGTTCGGTCCTACGACAGCTTGATGCCCGCTTCGCGCACGAGCTTGGCGTTGTCCTCCAGCTCGCGCGCGATCAGCGCGTTGAACGCCGCCGCGTCCATCGGCGCGGCGTCGGCGCCCAATGGCGACAGCCGGCCGGCGACGTCGGGCGAGGTCAGCGCCTTCTTAACCTCGGCATTCAGGCGCCCGATGATGTCGGCCGGCACGCCGGCCGGCGCCATCATGCCGACCCAGAAATTGTAGGCGCTGCCGGCAAAACCGGCTTCCTCGGTGGTCGGTATATCCGGCAGCACGGAGGAGCGCTTCTCGCCGCCGACCGCGAGGCCGAGCACCCGGCCCTCGCGCACCAGGCCCAGCGCGGCGATCACCGGCGCGAAGAACATGTCGACGCGACCCGACATGGTGTCGGTCAGCGCCTCGGGCGTGCCCTTGTAGGGCACGTGCACCGCCTGGAAGCCGGCGCGCAGGCGGAACTTCTCGATGTTCATGTGCGTGGCGCTGCCGGCGCCGGCCGAGGCATAGGTCAGCTTGCCGGGCTCGGCCCTGGCCGCCTTGACCAGGTCCTGCAGCGTCTTCCAGCCCTTGGACGGCGACACCACCAGCACGTTGGGCAGCTGCGCCAGCATGCTCACGCCCACCAGATCCTTGGCCGTGTCGTAGGTCAGCGACGGATACATCGCCGGGTTGACCGTGTGGGCGGAGGAATGAACCAGCAAGGTGTAGCCATCGGGTGCCGACTTGGCGACCTGCGCCGCACCGATGGTGCCGCCGGCACCGCCCTTGTTCTCGATCACCACGGTCTGGCCGAGGCTGGTGGTGAGCGCCGCGCCGACGGCACGCGCCACGGTGTCGGTCGCGCTGCCGGCGGTAAACGGCACGATGATGTGGATCGTGCGCGACGGCCATGCCTGCGCCCGCGTTCCGCGCGATGCAAGCCCCGCCATGGCGGCAACGCCGCCGATCGTGAAATCACGACGTCTCATGACACACCCTCCCGCTTGTTATGACGACGTTACCACGTCGGCGCGATCCGGGGACTGATGCTGGCGATATTCAGCCGAGACAGGATGCGTTCGCCGGAAGCCGCCAGACGCCGCCGCACGCCCTCGATGCCCGGCCACAGCAGCTTGTGATCGCGCTTGCGGAAGCTGCCCGCGACCAGCACGTCGCGCACCCGCGCGCCGCTGCCCTGCATCACCACGCTGGCCACCGGATCGTGCACCGGCCACATCGCCAGCGACCCGGCCGACATCACGATGATGTCCGCCTGCTTGCCCGGCGCGAGGCTGCCGATGCGGTCGCCGGCGCCGAGCATGACCGCGCCGCGCGTGGTGACCCAGTCGAGCGCCTCGCGCACCGGTATGGTCGAAGTCGGCGGGATGCCGCCGCTCTTGGCGCGTTCCTGCGCGTTGTCGAGCGAGCGCTGCGAAGCGAGCGCCATGCGCGCCACACCGAACATGTCGCCGCTGATCGCCGATTCGAGATCGACGCCATACGACGGCGCGGCGCCCAAGGCGCGCAGGCGTCCGGTGATGGGATGGCCGTGGCCATAGGCCATCTCGACCTCCGGCGTAACCGAGAAACTGACGCCGAGATCGACGAACGCCTTGAGCTCGGCGTCGGTGAGGCTGTTGCCGTGCACGATGTTGGTCGACGGGCCGACGAGCCCGCGCGCCATCAGGATCTCCCAGCCGCCCGGCGTCTTCGCCTCGCCGCCGCCCTGATGCATGCTGCAGATCAGGCCGAGCTCTCGCGCCAGGGCGAAATCATGCGCGCTGACGTCGAGCGTCGAGTAATGCGGACCGAGCACCGCCATGCCCAGGGTGACGCGTCCGTTGCGGTCGGCGAGCTTGCCGCGCAGCAGGCGTTCGACCTCGGCACGCGGATGCGGCACTTCGGAGAAATGCGGCTCGCCCGGCTTGGGATCGGGCTTGGGCGAGCCATGCAGGAAGGCGGCGCGGATGCCGCTCTCGAGCAGCGCGTCGACCGCGGCGTCGGTGTGCGCCGGCGTCGGATTGTTGTGGCACCAGTCGACCAGGGTCGTGACGCCGTGATCGAGCTGGTTCAGCGCGCCGGCCAGGGTGCCGATGTGGATGTCCTCGGGCTGGTACATCGTGGCCAGCCCGGCATGCACGTGGCGGAAATATTCCAGCAGGGTCCAGTCGGCGGCGACCGATCGCAGCGCCGTCTGCCAGGTGTGCATGTGGGTGTTGATCAGGCCGGGCAACACGAAATGGCCGGCGCAATCGACGATCTCCGCCGTGGCGTCGAGTGCCGGCGCGATCGCGGCGATGCGATCGCCCTCGATCAGCACGTCGCCGCGCGGCAGCGCGCCGAGCGCCGGGTCCTGGGTGACGACGATGCCGTTGCGCAGCAGGAGCCGCGTCATGCGCCGCCTCCTATTTCAGCCCGTCGCTGACCTCGACGTTCTCCGGTGCCACGGTCATGCCCGCGGCACGCGCCTGCTCGACCAGCAGCACCGAGAAATCGATGTCGCCGGGATACTGGTGCGACAGCGCCAGGATGCTGTCGCGCGTCACCGACGCCGTCGGCAGCGGCACGCCCAGCGCCTTGCCGGCACCCAGGCCGAGATCCATGTCCTTCAGCAGCAAGGTGGGCGTGAAGGTGGTGGTGAAGTCGAGGTTGACCAGCGCCGGCGTCTTGTAGCGGGTGTACATCGAGCCCAGGACGCTCTGGTTGATCGACTCGAGGAAGACATGGCGCGGGATGCCGGCCTTCTGCGCCAGCAGCGTGATCTCGCACAGCGACTGGATGATGACGCCGAACATGGTGTTGTGGGCGATCTTCCAGACGCGCGACAGCTCGCCCTCGCCGACATACATCGTCGCGCGGCCCAGCGCCTTCAGCAGCGGCTCCACGGCGTCGTACTCGGCCTTGGGCCCGGAGGCGACGACCAGCAGCTTGCCGGCCTTGGCCACCTTGGCATTGCCCGACACCGGAGCACTGAGATAGCCGATTCCGGCCCTGGTCAGCTCGGCGCGGATCTCGGCCGAGCCGGAATCGGAGATCGACGACATGTCGACGATGCGCCTGGGCCGCTGGTTGCGCGACAGCACGCCGTCCTCGCCGAACAGCACGTCCTTCAGATCGGCGGTGGTCGACACCATGGTGAAGACGGTCTGGCAGCTCGCCATCGCCGCCTTGGCGGTCACCACCTCGGCGCCGATCCTGGCCAGCGGATCGGCCTTCGACGTCGTGCGGTTCCACACCGACAGGCCATGGCCCGCCTTGACGAGGCGCGCCGCCATCGCCTCGCCCATACGTCCGAGGCCGATCCAGCCGGTGGAATGCGAGGCCTTGTCGCCCATGATGCCCTGCGCGCCTGGTGTCAAACGGGCGTCATACTGGTCGCAGCCCGACCCGCTGTCCATCCGCCACCTGCTACTGGCGCGCCACCTCGAGCACCGCCTGGCGCAGCTCGTCGGCCGCCTTGGTGACCTCGGTGCGGCCGTCGCCGCTCTGGAACGAGGGCCCGACCATCGCCAGGACGTAGTAGCTGGCACCGTCGGCCATCGGCACCACCATGTAGCGCGCCTCCGTCGTGCGCAGCGAAGCCTCGCAGGTGGTGAACAGGCGGATGACGCGCTGCGAGCGGGGATCCGCCGCGGTCCCCGACTCGAACCGGCCACCGCAGGCGCGCCGGTCGGCGCCAATGACGGTGCTGGCGATGGCGGACGGGCTGAGCCCGCATTGCGACGGCACGATGTCGAGCGTGCCGGTGAGCAGATCGGAGCGCCACGCCAGGTCGGCGCGCGCCGACTGCACCAGGTTCAGGTCGATCGCCTCGCG
>CAYNOF010000119.1:0-1198 GCA_964398335.1 uncultured Rhizobiaceae bacterium | reverse complement strand
CCACCCGCATCGGACCGTAGCCGGGCTCGCCGGTGATCGACATCAGCCCGCCCAAGCCCTGCGCGATCTGGTCGACGCCGGGACGCGCCGCGTCGGGACCGCTCTGGCCGAAGCCGGCGATCGAGCCGTAGATGATGCGCGGGTTGATCTTGGCGACCGCGTCGTAGTCGATGCCCAGGCGGTGCTTCACGTCGGAGCGGTAGTTCTCGACGATGACGTCGGCCTTCGCCGCCAGCTTCATGAAGATGGCGTGGCCCTCGGGGCTCTTGAGGTTGAGCGTCATCGCCTTCTTGTTGCGATGCAGGTTCTGGAAGTCGAAGCCGTGGCGCGCACCGCCCATCGAGTCCATCTTGCCGTCGCTGGGCTGCTCGATCTTGATCACGGTGGCGCCCCAGTCGGCGAGCTGGCGCACCGCCGTGGGACCGGCGCGATGCGCCGTGAGGTCGAGGACGAAGAGGTGCGACAGCGGCAGGTTGCTCATGACACTCACCGTCCCTTGAACGCGGGCTTGCGCTTTTCCATGAAGGCGCGGCGGCCTTCCTGGTAGTCCTCGCTGTCGAAGCAGGCGACCGCCATGCGCTCGAGCCTGGCGTGGTCCTGCTGCGATTCCGGCTTGGCGATCTCGCGCGCCGAGGCCTTGGCCAGCGCGATGGTCAAGGGCGCGTTCTCGCCGATCTGCTGCGCCGTCTTGGCCACCATCGCGTCGAGCTCGGCATCGCTCGCGGCGACGGCGTGCACCAGGCCCATCGCGGCGGCCTCTGCGCTGCTGTACTGCTTGGCGGTGAACAGGAACTCCATCGCCCGCGGCAGGCCGACGATGCGCGACAGGCGCTCGATGCGCAGGAAGCCGTAGCCCAGGCCGAGCCTGGCCGCCGGCACGCCGAAGCGCGCCGCCTCGTTGCAGTAGCGCAGGTCGCAGCAGGCGGCGAGGTTCATGCCGCCGCCGATGCAGTAGCCGGTGATCTTGGCGATGGTCGGCTTGGAAAAATTGTAGAGGCCCTCGTAGCCCTGTTTGGAAATCGCATCGTAGCGGACCTGCGCCTCGGCGTTGGCGCGCTCGCTCTCGAACTTGGAGATGTCGGCGCCCGACACGAAGGCCTTGCCGCCGGCGCCGCTCACCACGACGCAGCGCACCTCGGGATCCTTCTCGTAGTCCTTCAGGATGCCGACGAAGGCATCCCACATGTCGAGCGAGACC
>CAYNOF010000118.1:0-4922 GCA_964398335.1 uncultured Rhizobiaceae bacterium | reverse complement strand
TACTACTCCGGCGACGCCGGCTACATGGACGATCAGGGCTTCGTCTTCATCGTCGACCGGCTCAAGGACATGATCATCAGCGGCGGCGAGAACGTCTATTCGGCCGAGGTCGAGAACGCGATCTCGCTGCTGCCCGGCGTCGCCGAGGTCGCGGTGATCGGCATCCCCGACGCCAAGTGGGGCGAGACCATCCACGCCATCATCGTGCCGCGCCCCGGCGCCAACCTCACCGCCGAGGCCGTGATCGAGCACTGCCGCAAGCAGATCGCCGGCTACAAGATTCCGCGCAGCGTCGCCTTCCGCGACCAGCCGCTGCCGCTCTCGGGCGCCGGCAAGGTGCTGAAGCGCGACCTGCGCGAGCCGTACTGGAAGGGATTCGAGAAGCGGGTGAACTAGGCGCGCTTGCGGGCCATGTAGACGCAGCCGAGGCCAGCGATCACCGCGACGACTCCGGCGATGGCCGGAATCGGAATGACGCGTTCCTGCTTGGCGTCGACTTTCAGCGGCCCGACATCGACGACCCTGCGCGTCTCGGTGAACGAGATGTAGGGGATCACGAGCGCGAGGATGCCGGCGACGATCAATACGGCGCCAAGAACCAGGATCGGACGCATGAATCTCCTGCGGGGTAGCCTCTGACGGCCGTAAACGCAGGACGCTGCGGGAAGTTCCTGCTGCGTTCCCAACCAGAGCCATCTGCGCCTGCCCTCGCGGCAGCAGGTATTCCCTAGGAAGCGCCAATCGGACGGATGGCGCGCGCAGGATTTCCGCCGACGAGCGTGTTTGGTGGCACGTCTTTCGTGACGACCGAGCCGGCGGCCACCACGGAATTCTCGCCCACGGTCAGCCCACCGATGATCGTTGCCCCGGCTGCGATCCAGACATTTCTCTCGATCGCAATGGGCTTGCCAATCGTGACAGAGCGGCGCCGCGATGGATCGAGGGGATGGCCCGACGTGATGATGCTGACGTTCGGTCCAATCATCACGTCATCCGCGATGTCGAGGCCGCCGAGGTCGTAGAGCGTGCAGTTCTGGTTGATGAAAACGTTGCGCCCGACGCGAATCTCGGTTCCGCCAGAAGTGTAGAACGGCGGGATGAGCAGGAAACTGTCGTCCACCTGCTTGCCGATCAACTCGCTGAATAGAGTCCGGATCTTGTCCGCGTCGTCGAACGTCAAGCGGTTGAGCTTGGCGGTGATCGCCATCGCCCGCCTGGTTGCCGCGACCATCGCTGCGGATTCCGGCGTCCGTCCGTGAATGATCCTGATGCCGTTCCCGTGCGCCATTCGTCACCCCGCGTGATCTCGGTGAGTCGGTGACGCCTTCGGCTACCCCCACACCTCCTCGCCCAGCTCGACGATCATGCGCAGCTTGGCCCATTGCTCGTCCTCGGCCAGCGTATTGCCTTCCTCGGTGCTGGCGAAGCCGCATTGCGGGCTGAGGCAGATCTGCTCCAGCGGCAAGAACTTGCTGGCCTCGTCGAGGCGGCGCTTGATCTCGTCCTTCGACTCCAGCGTGCCGGTCTTGCTGGTGACCAGGCCGAGCACGACCTGCTTTTCGGGCGGACAGAATCGCAGCGGCTCGAAGCCGCCGGCGCGCTCGCTGTCGTATTCCATGAAGTAGGCGTTGACGCCGATCTGGTTGAACAGCACGTCGGCGACGCGGTCGTAGCCGCCCTGCGCCATCCAGGTGGAGCGGAAATTGCCGCGGCACAGATGCATGGTGACGACCATGTCGGCCGGCCGGCCGGCGACCGCGGTGTCGATCAGGTTGGCGTAGACGCCCAGCAGCTTCTCCGGATCGTCGCCGCGGTTGCGCAGGTAACCGCGCTGCTCCTCGTCGCAGAGATAGGCGATGTAGACCTCGTCCATCTGCAGGTAGCGGCAGCCGATATCGGCGAAGCCGCGCACCGCGCCGCGATAGGCGGCCGCCAGGTCGGCGAAGAAGTCGTTCATGTCGGGGTAGAGGTCCATGTCGATCATCGGCCGGCCGCCGCGATAGTGCAGCGCGCTGGGGGCCGGGATCGTCATCTTCGCCGCCGCCGAGGTGATCGAGCGCAGATAGCGGTAGTGATCGAGCATCGGGTGGTCGGAGAAGCCCAGCTTGCCGGTGACCTTGATGCCCTTGGGCTTGAGCGCCGCGCCCTTGAACTGCACGGCGTTCTCGACCTCGGTCCATTCGACGCCGTCGAGGCCGGCGAGGAAGTCGTAGTGCCAGAAGGCGCGCCGGTACTCGCCGTCGGTCACCGATTTCAGGCCCACCGCCTCCTGCTTGGCGACGATCTTCTGGATCTCGATGTCCTCGACCGAGCGCAGCGTCTCGTCGTCGATCTCGCCGCGCTCGCGCTGGGCGCGCGCCTCCTTGAGCGGCGCGCTGCGCAGCAGGGAGCCGACGTGGTCGGCACGGAACGGCGGAATCGGGCGCTGCATGGGTTCCTCCCGGGAGGGCGTCTTGACGTCTGCCTACCACGGCGTCTACGGGACACGAAATACGTCCGCGTTACGCCCATGGCCGACATCCCCTACTTCGACTGGATCGCCCATCACGCCGGCCGCCGGCCGAATTCGCCGGCGATCCATGACCTGCACACCGGCCGCCGCCTGACCTACGCGCAGCTCGACGAGCGCGCCCGCCGGCTGGCCGCGCATCTTCAGGCCAACGGGATCGGCCGCGGCGATCGCGTGGCGCTGCTGGCGCCCAACTGCCCGGAGTACTTCGAGCTGCAATTCGCCGCCGGCAGGATCGGCGCGATCATGCTGCCGCTGAACTGGCGGCTCACCGTCGCCGAGCTCGAGTACATCCTCAAGGACGCCGGCCCGAAGCTGCTGGTGCACGATGCGGGCTTCGCGCCGCAGGCCCGCGCACTGAAGGGGCTGTGCGGCATCGGCCATCTGCTGGAGATCGACATCGACCGCGCCGACAGCGCCTACGAGCGCGCGCTGATGGCCGCCTCGCCCGCGCCGCGCAGCGTGGCGCTGACGCACGACGACTGCGCGATGGTCATGTACACCTCGGGCACCACCGGCCATCCCAAGGGCGCGATCATCACGCACGGGATGAACTTCTGGAACTGCGTGAATCTCGGCATTCCGGCCCTGATCTCGCCGCGCACGGTGCAGCTCGTGGTGCTGCCGCTGTTCCACACCGGCGGGCTGAACTGTTACGCCAATCCGGTGCTGCATGCCGGCGGCACGATCCTGATCATGCGCAGCTTCGATCCCGGCCAGGCGCTCGACCACATCGGCGATCCCGCCCTGGGCATCACCCACTTCTTTGCCGTGCCCGCGCCCTACCAGTTCATGATGCAGCACCCGAAATTCCAGGGCTGCGACCTGTCGCGGTTGCAGATCGCCGGGGTCGGCGGCGCGCCCTGCGCCATCGCCATCCTCGAGGGCTGGGCGGCGCGCGGCGTGGCGCTGATCCAGGGCTGGGGCATGACCGAGACCAGCCCGGCCGGCACCATGCTCGATGCCGCCGATGCCCTGCGCAAGCTGGGCTCGGCCGGCAAGGCACTGATGCACACCGCGGTGCGCATCGTCGACGACGCAGGCAAGGACGTGCCGCGCGGCATGATCGGCGAGCTGTGGACCCGGGGCCCGCACATCACGCCGGGCTACTGGAACAACCCCGAGGCGACCCGCAAAGCCTTCACCGACGGCTGGCTGCATACCGGCGACGCCGCGCGCGAGGACGAGGAAGGCTTCATCTTCATCGTCGACCGCTGGAAGGACATGTACATCTCGGGCGGCGAGAACGTGTACCCGGCCGAGGTCGAGAACGTGCTGTTCCAGTTGCCGCAGGTCGCCGACGCCGCGGTCATCGGCGTGCCCAACGAGCGCTGGGGCGAGGTCGGCAAGGCGGTGCTGGTGCTGAAGCCCGATCAGGCCTTGACGGCGGACGAGGTGATCCGCCATTGCCTCTCGCGGCTGGCGAAATTCAAGGTGCCGCAGTCGGTCGAGTTCGTCGAGGTGCTGCCGCGCAACGCCACCGGCAAGGTGTTGAAGCGCGAGCTGCGCACGATGTATGTCGGCGCCGCAACCCCGGCGATCACCTGATCGGCCGACAGGAGAACAAGAGAATGGCTATCCGCAAGGTCAAGAGCAGCGCCGACAAGCTCAAGGCGCTCGACGATCGCATCGCCACCGCCAAGGCCGGCGACACCCCGGCCAAGCAGCGCCAGGCCAAGAAGCTCGCCCGCTCGCGTGCCGTGCTGGCGCACAAGACCGCCAAGGCCAAGCCGAAGGCGGCGAAGAAATAGCGCCCTTCGAGGCGCGCAGGGGCGGCCGCCCGAGAAGAGGATTCACCCCGGGCTCACAGCGATCGCAGAGACGATAACCCTTTGTTTTCCTCTGGGTCTCTGTGCCTCTGCGGTTGGCTTTCCTTCGGTTGAACGAACCGGATCGACCATGTGAAACCATGGCAAACGGGCGATCGTAGGGGTGGAAATTACCGGCGCGGCGCCGGTGGCGTAGACTCGGGCCCATGACGATCCAGGCCGCCATTCCAGGTACCGCTCGGCTCACAGCGCAGTGCCGCGTGCCGGCACCGGGTGGGATGAACACCCTCTCGCCGAGCCCGCGATGCCACAACCGCTTGGGCACGACGCATGTCGGCGCCGGTGCGCATCTCGATCTGCAGGGCGAAGGCGCCCGACATCAGGATCACGATCTCGTCGCCCGCGGGATGCATCTCCCGGTGCGGCCAGTCCCTGGTCCGCGCCGCGGCGCCGGCCGGCTGGCCAGGGTCGACCAGAAAGCGTCGCCGCCTTCGGTCACCACGGCCGTGCCGTCATCGCGCAACCGCGCGCAGGTGCTCATGAGGTCGAACGCGCCCGCCAGATCAACCTCCCTTGCGGAAGACCTCGACGGTCAGCCACGGCGTCATCCGCTGGACGGTGCGCGGCCCTTCCGCCTGCCGCTC
>CAYNOF010000117.1:0-2838 GCA_964398335.1 uncultured Rhizobiaceae bacterium | reverse complement strand
GGTCGAAAGAAAGCGGGTCAAGCGCCACCCCTATGCGCCGTTCACCACCTCGACGCTGCAGCAGGAGGCCTCGCGCAAGCTGGGCTTCGGCGCCGCGCACACCATGCGCATCGCCCAGCGCCTCTACGAGGGCATCGACATCGGCGGCGAGACGGTGGGCCTGATCACCTCTATGCGCACCGACGGCGTCGACCTTGCGCCCGAGGCGCGCGACCAGACGCGCCGCCTGATCGACAGCCGCTACGGCAAGGACTACGTGCCGGAGAAGCCGCGCTTCTACACCAGCAAGCTGAAGAACGCGCAGGAAGCCCACGAGGCCATCCGCCCGACCGACCTGTTCCGCACGCCCGACGACGTGGCGCGCCACCTCGACAAGGACCAGTTGCGCCTCTACGAGCTGATCTGGAAGCGCACCGTGGCCTGCCAGATGGAAAGCGCGGTGTTCGACCAGGTCACGGTCGACCTCGAATCCGGCGACAAGAACGTGCGCCTGCGCGCCACCGGCTCGGTGCTGAAGTTCGACGGCTTCCTCAAGCTCTACGAGGAAGGCCGCGACGACGAGACCGACGAGAACGGCGCCCGCCTGCCCGACGTCAACGAGGGCGAGGCCGTCGTCCGCAAGGACGTGATCGCCGAGCAGCATTTCACCGAGCCGCCGCCGCGCTACTCCGAGGCCAGCCTGGTGAAGAAGCTCGAGGAACTGGGCATCGGCCGGCCCTCGACCTACGCCTCGATCATCGAGGTGCTGCAGGCGCGCAACTACGTCAAGCTCGACCGCAAGCGCTTCGTCCCTGAAGACCGCGGCCGCATCGTCACGGCGTTCCTGTCGAGCTACTTCACGCGCTATGTCGAGTACGGCTTCACCGCCCATCTCGAGGAACTGCTCGACGAGATCTCCGGCGGCAGCGCCCATTGGCGCGAGGTGCTGCGCGAGTTCTGGCGCGAGTTCAAGGCGGCGGTCGACGAGACCAAGGATCTGCGCGTCAAGAACGTGCTCGACCAGCTCGACATGGAGCTCGGCCCGCATTTCTTCCCGGAGCGCGCCGACGGCAAGGATCCGCGCGGCTGTCCCGCCTGCAACAATGGCCGGCTCAGCCTGAAGCTCGGCAAGTTCGGCGCCTTCATCGGCTGCTCGAACTATCCGGAGTGCCGCTACACGCGCAAGCTGGCGGTGCCGGCCAACGACAATGCCGACGAGGGCGCACTCGAGGGCCCGCGCGTGCTGGGCGTCGACCCCGAGACCGGCAAGCAGGTGACGGTGCGCCAGGGTCCCTACGGCGCCTATGCCCAGCTCGGCGAGCCCGAGGGCAAGGACAAGCCCAAGCGCGCCTCGCTGCCCAAGGGCTACAGCCCGACCGAGCTGACGCTCGAGCAGGCGCTGGCGATCCTCGCGCTGCCGCGCACGCTGGGCCCGCATCCCGACAGCGGCGAGCCGGTCATCGCCGGCATCGGCCGCTTCGGCCCCTATGTGCGCCACGGCTCGACCTACAAGTCGATCCCCGGCGACGAGGATGTCCTGACCATCGGCATGAACCGCGCCGTGGCGCTGCTGGCCGAAGCCAAGGGTCCCGGTCGCGGCCGCGCCGCGGTCACGCCGCTGCGTACGCTCGGCCCGCACCCCGACGACCAGCAGCCGGTCGAGGTCTATAGCGGCCGCTACGGCCCCTATGTGAAGCACGGCAAGGTCAACGCCACGCTGTCCAAGGACCTCGCGCCCGAGACGGTGACGCTCGAGCAGGCGCTGCCGCTGATCGCCGCGCGCGCCGCCGCCGGTGGCGGCAAGAAGCCGGCACGTGGCAAGGCCGCCGCGAAGAAGAAGGCCGCGGCTCCCGCCGCCGAAGCGCAGGCCAAGCCCGCCGCCAAGCCGAAGGCCGCCGCGAAAACCAAGAAGAAGGCGGCCGCCAAATCGGCCAAGGCGCCGACCAAGGACGCCGCCTGATCGAACAATGAAGAACCAGGATTGAACAAGAAGACTCCCGTTCCCCTCCCCTCGCGCGATGACGTGTTGCGTTTCATCCGCGAAAGTCCCGTTCCCGTCGGCAAGCGCGAGATCGCCAAGGCATTCAACGTGAAGGGCGCCGACCGTGTCGCGCTCAAGCAGATGCTGCGCGACCTGCGCGCCGACGGCTCGGTCTCGCGCGGCACGCGCCGCGAGCTGATGGCGCCCGACTCGCTGCCCGAGTACCTCGTGGTCGAGGTGATCGGTCCCGATGCCGACGGCGACGTGCAGGCCAGGCCGGCGCGCTGGAATCCCGACGACGGCAAGGCGCCGCCCGAGATCGTGCTGCTGCCGTCGCAGGACCACGCCGCGCCCGGTGCCGGCGACCGGATGCTGGTGTCGCTGAAGAAGCGCGGCGCCAACCGCTACGAAGCCAGGATCGTGCGCAAGGTCGGCGCCGGCCCGCGCCGCATCCTCGGCGTCTTCGAATCGTCGAGCGAGAAACGCGGCCCCGGCATCGTGCGCCCCACCGACCGCAAATTGCGCTTCGAGATCGCCATCGATGCCGCGGCGCGCGGCGAGGCCGAGCCCAACGACGTGGTCTGGGTCGAACAGCTGGGCGGGCCGCTGGCGCGGCGCGGCCGCGTGGTCGAACGCGTCGGCTCGCTGTTCGAGCCGCGCACCGTCAGCCTGATCGCCATCGCCGCCAACGACATCCCGGTCGAGTTCGCCGAGGCCGCGCTCGACCAGGCCGCCACCAGCGGCCCGCCGAGCGGCTCGACCCACACCCCGTCGCCGTCGACGGCGCCGTCGAGATCGCGCGTCGCCACCTCGATCTCGAACCGCAGCTTGCGGTCGGTGGGCCGCACGACGGCATGGCGTGCGCCCCGCGGCGTCTC
>CAYNOF010000116.1:0-6504 GCA_964398335.1 uncultured Rhizobiaceae bacterium | reverse complement strand
TGATCCTGATCACGCACGATCTCGGCGTCGTCGCCGAGACCGCCGACCGCGTGCTGGTGATGTATGCTGGCCGCAAGGTCGAGGAAGCCGACGTCACCGAGCTCTTCGCCCGGCCGCTGCATCCCTATACGCGGGGTCTGCTGGCATCGGTGCCGCGGCTGATGCTCGGCGAAGAGGCCGACATCGAGATGGAGGATCGCCTGGCCGAGATCGCCGGCATCGTGCCGGCGCTCACCGACCTGCCCCTGGGCTGCGCCTTCGCACCGCGCTGTCCGCGCGCGGATGCGACCTGCCGCACGATTGTCCCTGAGCTGCGCGAGCTGCGACCGAAGCACATCGTCGCCTGCCATCATGCCGAGGCCGCCCTATGAGCGCGCCGGTCCTTGCGGTCGAGAACCTCGTCAAGCACTTCCCGGTGCGCCGCGGCATGTTCGGCACGGTGAGCGGCCATGTGCACGCGGTCGACGGCGTCAGCTTCAGCATCGGCCAGGGCGAGACCCTGGGCCTGGTCGGCGAGAGCGGCTGCGGCAAGTCGACGGTCGGCCGCACGGTGCTGCGCCTGCTGCCGCCGACCGCCGGCCGGATCGTGCTGGAGGGCGACGACATCTCGCAGGCCGACCACACCCAGCTGCGCACGCATCGCCGGCGCATGCAGATCATCTTCCAGGACCCCTACAGCTCGCTCAACCCGCGCATGAAGGCCGGCGACATCGTCGGCGAGCTGCTGGAAGTGCACGGCATTGCACGCGGCGAGGCCAAGCGCGCGCGCGTGCTGGAGCTGTTCCAGCGCGTCGGCCTGCGCGCCACGCAGGTCGACAACTACCCGCACGAATTCTCCGGCGGCCAGCGCCAGCGCCTCGGCATCGCCCGCGCGCTGTCGCTCAGTCCGCGACTGATCGTCTGCGACGAGCCGGTGTCGGCGCTCGACGTGTCGATCCAGGCGCAGGTGGTGAACCTGCTGAAGGACCTGCAGCGCGAGTTCGGGCTGTCCTACCTGTTCATCGCGCATGATCTCGCGGTGGTGCAGCACATCAGCCACAGCGTCGCGGTGATGTATCTCGGGCGCATCGTCGAGATGGCGCCGCGCCGCGCGCTGTTCCGCCTGCCGCTGCATCCCTACACCGAAAGCCTGCTGGCGGCGGTGCCGGTGGCCGATCCGACGCGGCGGCGCAAGCGCGCCATCATCCAGGGCGACGTGCCCAGCCCGATCAACCGGCCGACAGGCTGTCACTTCCATACGCGCTGCCCCTACGCCGAGGCGCGTTGCCGCGTCGAGGCCCCTGAATTGCGCGAGGTGGCGCCTGGCCATCAGGTGGCCTGCCATTTGCGCTGAGTACCGAGGAACGGACGATGAGCTGGAAAGACGAGGTTGACGAACTGCATCGCCGGCACGAGCTGGCGCTTGCGCTGGGCGGGCCGGAAGGCGTGGCGCGCCAGCGCGAGCGCGGCAAGCTCACGGCGCGCGAACGCATCGATGCGCTGGCCGATGCGGGCACTTTCCGCGAGACGCGCGGGCTGGTCGGCAGCAGCACCTACGAGAACAACCAGCTCACCGCGTTCACGCCCAAGGGCTCGGTCGAGGGCACGGTGCGCATCGACGGGCGCAAGGTCGTGGTCAGCGCCGGCGACTTCACCGTGCGCGGCGGCTCGGGCGGCTCGTCCGGGCGCGGCACGATCGGCCAGGAATACTCGCCGGTCGAGCGCGCGCTGGCCTGGCGCCTGCCGTATATCCGGCTGCTCGACGCGGCGGGCGGCAGCGTGCGCGGCTTCGAATCCCTCGGGCGCACCTACCTGCCCGACGGCAATGCCTGGGGCCAGCACGACGTGCGCCTGCTGCAGGTGTCGCCGGTGGTGTCGGCGGTGCTCGGCTCGGTCGCCGGCCTGCCGGCGGTCGAGGCGCCGCTGGCGCATTTCTCCGTCATGGTGAAGGGCATCAGCCAGATCTTCCCGGGCGGACCGCCGGTGGTGAAGGCTGCGCTGGGTGTCGACATCACCAAGGAGGAGCTCGGCGGCGACCAGATCCATGTGCGCATCAGCGGCTGCATCGACAATCTCGCCGAGACCGAGGCCGACGCCTTCGCGCAGATCCGCCGCTGGCTGAGCTACCTGCCGAGCAGCGTCCACGAGATGGCGCCGCGCGGCGACACCTCGGACGATCCGGCGCGGACCGAGGAGGCGCTGCTGTCGCTGATGCCGCGCGACCGCCGCCGTGTCTTCAGCACGCGCAAGCTGCTCGACCTGGTGCTCGACCGCGGCTCGTTCTTCGAGATCGCGCCGTTCTACGGCCGTGCGCGCGTCACCGGCCTGGCGCGGCTCAACGGCTATCCCGTCGGCGTGATGGCCAACAACCCGATGTTCCAGGGCGGCTCGACCGATGTCGCCGCCGGCTCCAAGGTGATGCGGCTGATGCAGCTCTGCGACACCTTCCACCTGCCGCTGATCTCCTTCGCCGACGAGCCGGGATTCCTGGTCGGCCTCGACTCGGAGAAGCAGGGCATCGAGCGCGCCGGCGCGCGGCTGATGAGCATGGTCAATCTCAGCCGCATGCCCTGGTGCACGGTGGTGATCGGCCGGCTCTACGGCGTGGCCGGCCAGTGCCAGCACCGTCCGCACGGCATGTTCCGCCGCTTCTGCTGGCCCTCGGCGAGCTGGGGCTCGATGCACATCGCCGGCGGCACCGCGGCCGCCTACCGCCGCGAGATCGCCAACGCGCCGGATCCCGACGCCAAGCTGCGCGAGATCGAGGCGCGGTTGCAGGCGCTCGCCTCGCCCTTCCGCACCGCCGAGGTCACCGGCCAGGAGATCATCGATCCGCGCGAGACGCGCGCCATGCTGACCGAGTTCGTGGCTGACGCCCAGCCGATCCTGCGCGAGCAGCTCGGCCCGCCGGCGATGCCCTATCTGCCATAGATGCCGTTCCGCATCGCCACGCTCAATCGCGCGATTGCGACCCGACATCCAGGCCTTCAACGAGGAAGCGCCGCTTCGCCACCCACCAGGGCCGTATGCTGATGCGTCTGGGCGAGGCCGCGCCCGACGCCACCCTGGCCCTCCTGTGGCGCCTCGCCGGGCCCCTTGAAGCACTCGGAAATCGTTGATTCTTTTGCCGAATCCGCCGCTTTCGTTGACAGGTCACAGGCCGCCCGGCTAGAACCGCCGCGCATCCGTCGTGGTTGACGACCCTTGGGTCTTGGCGGTCCCTGCGGAGGGGTGGCCGAGCGGTCGAAGGCGGCGGTTTGCTAAACCGTTATAGGGCCTTAAAGCCCTATCGAGGGTTCGAATCCCTTCCCCTCCGCCAATTCCTTGCCCGCGACCGTCCGCTCGCTTCGCGCCGATGCGTCCAGGGGCACGACGTTGCGGCCACTGATCACGCCGGGGCGCGGTGGCGCCGGTCGGCCGGGGCCCGCCTTATTCTCCGCACCACTTCCGCCGCACCCGTGCCGGGCAACGTCGTCGATTCAGCGGACGTTGACGGACGCGGCGCCCGCCGCATTTCGGAGGAGGAAATCCATGGCCGATCTCAGCCAAGTCAAGGAGCATATGGAAATCGTCGGTTCGGACGGCGTCCACGTCGGCACGGTCGACAAGGTCGAGGGAAACCGCATCAAGCTGACGAAACGCGACAGTGGCGCGCGCGGCGATCAGCACCGCTATGTGGCCGCGACGTCGATTGCCGCCGTCGAAGGCAACCGGGTTCGCCTGTCGACGAAGGGCGACGCGGCCATCCACTAGGAACGGCGGCAAGCCCGACGACGACAGAAGGGCGGCTTCGGCCGCCCTTCTCGATTGCGGTCGCTGCCGGCGCGCTCACAGCGCATTGAAGTGCATCGAGGTGCTTCGGACTTCCCCCGCGCCGTTTTCTTGGCGATACTTGAACGTCAAAATGGATCGATCGCAGCCTGGCCATCGAACAGCGTCCTGCTATCGTTGCGCCGCAGGGGGACGAGTCGCAGTCACGCTGTTCCCGAGGGATCAATGAAGCGGATCGTGGGCGACAGGGACACGCTGTCCAGCGACGCCAGCGACCTTTGGTTCACCGAGACCTGTCTCACGCTGACGGATGGCGATCAGCCCGGCGCGCCCGCGCCGCGCACGGTCGCGGCTGTCGTCGCCCAGCCCGCGCTGGTGCCGAGCGACACGCTCTACAGCTCGCAGTGGCACCTCAACGGCACCTGGGGAATCAACGTCCAACAGGTGTGGGACGAGTACACCGGCCAGGGCATCCGCGTCGCGGTCTATGACGAAGGCATCGACTGGAACCATGTCGATCTCGCCTCGCGCGTCGACCAGTCGCGGAGGTTCGACACGGGGCGCCTGACGCAAGGCGGCTATCCGGTCGAGGCCGACGACAACCACGGCACCGCCGTGGCCGGCCTGATCGCCGCGGCGCGCAACGGCACCGGCGCTGTGGGCGTCGCCTTCGACGCCACGCTGATTTCGATCTACCAGGGCTTCTCCGTCGCCAATCCCGGCAACGACGTCGCCGCCTTTGGCCATGCGCGCGTGCTGGCCGACGTGATGAACAACAGCTGGGGTTACGGCAGCAGCGGCATCTTCTACGACAATTTCGTGTCGACCTTCGCCGACGAGGGCATGGCGCTGGCCTATGCCGCCCAGGCGGGTCGCGGCGGACTCGGCACCAACATCGTGTTTGCCGCCGGCAACTACCGCGCCAGCGGCGACAACACCAACTATCACAGCTTCCAGAACGACCGTCACCTCATCGCCGTCGCGGCGTCGGACAGCAACGGTTCGATCGCCTCGTTCAGCACGCCCGGGGCCTCGATCCTGGTCACCGCACCGGGCGTCGGTATCGTCACCGACGACCGGGTCGGCTCGGCCGGCTACACTTCGACCGACTACGATACCCAGTTCGGCGGCACCTCGGCGGCCGCCCCCGTCGTGTCGGGCGTCATCGCCCTGATGCTCGACGCCAATCCCGGCCTGGGCTACCGCGACGTCCAGGAGATCCTCGCCTACAGCGCGCATCAGACCCCGGTGACCAGCGGCTACCAGTACAACGGCGCCGGCAACTGGAACGGCGCCGGCCTGCATTTCAGCAACGATTTCGGCGCCGGCCTGGTCGATGCGCATGCCGCGGTGCGCCTGGCCGAGACCTGGAGCACGCAGCACACCGCCGGAAACGAATACCTCGTGGGTCTCTCGGCGTCGCCCAACGCCGCGATCCCCGACAACAGCACGATCGGCTTTTCGCTGCTCAACAGCGCGCCCGTCGACATCGACCACGTCGAGCTGACGCTCAGCATCAACCACTCGCGCTTCAGCGATCTGACGATCACGCTGACCTCGCCCAGCGGCGTGGCCAGCGTGCTGGCCAGCCGGCCGGCCTACACCGACACGTCCCTGACCTGGACTTTCGACAGCACGCAGTTCTGGGGCGAGACCGGCGTCGGCAACTGGTCGCTGTCGATCACCGACGGCGCGCCGGGCGGCAGCGGCGTCCTGCTCTCCTGGTCGCTGGCGCTCTACGGCGACGTGCCGTCGGTCAACGACACCTATGTCTACACCGACGAATTCGCCGAGATGTTCAGCCGCGATCCCGCCCACGCGACGCAGCGTGCGACGCTGAACGACAGCGACGGCGGCACCGACCTGTTCGACGGCGCGGCGCTCACCGGCAACGCGGTGATCCGCCTCGACGGCGTCTCGAGCACGATCGACGGCCATGCGCTGACGATCACCAACAACGTCATCGAGAACGCCTATGGCGGCGACGGCAACGACACGCTGGTCGGCAGCGTCGCCGCCAACTTGCTGTACGCCGCGCGCGGCAACGACCGGCTCGAAGGCGCCGGCGGCGATGACCTGCTGTACGGCGGCGCGGGCAACGACACGCTGTACGGCGGCGCGGGCAGCGACACGTTGTACGGCGGCACCGATATCGACACCGCGTCCTACTCCGACGCGAGCATCCGCATCATAGCCGATCTCGGTGCCGGCACGGTCTCGAGCGGCACCGACCTTGATCGGTTCGACTCGATCGAGGGACTGGTGGGTTCTGCCCTCAACGACACCCTGATCGGCGGCACGGGCGACGATCGCATGACCGGCGGCGCCGGCAACGATCTCTTCGTCTTCCGGCCCTTCGACGCCGGCAATGACACCATCTCCGATTTCACCGCGAACGATCGCATCGACGTTTCGGATTTCGGCTACGCCAGCATCGCCGAGATTCAGGCCGCCGGCGGAGGCTTGGTCCATAACGGCAGCGACGTGGTGCTGAACCTGTCAGCGGGCCTGAATGTTCGCATCATCGGCGCCTCGGTCGGGTCGATGACCTCGAGTCGTTTTGTGTTCGTCAGCCGCGACAGCTTCGGTAACAACATCATCGAGGCGGACGGCGCGTTGAAATTGGTCGCGTCGGCACCCCGCTACTACCTCGAGAATGACAACATACTGGGCCCGTCGCTGAAGCTTCAGGGGTCCGACTACCTTGCCGGCCAGTCCGGCGCGTGGACGCCGATCGGCGCCGAGGCGTCGGCA
>CAYNOF010000115.1:0-2305 GCA_964398335.1 uncultured Rhizobiaceae bacterium | reverse complement strand
GATGCGGCCGCGCTGGGCGGCGCGCGCGTCAAGGGCGCCGGGCAGAACAACACCACGGCGTCGGCCGTCGCCACCCGCGACGCGCAGCGCAACGGCTTCGTCGCCAGCGGCACCTCGACGATGACCTTCAACTCGCCGCCGACCTCCGGCGGCTACACCGGCAAGTCGACCGCGGTCGAGGTGATCATCACCAAGCAGCTGCCCTCGCTGTTCAGCTCCTACCTGCTGGGCACCTCGGCGCGCACCGTCACCGGCCGCTCGGTCGGCTACACGCCCTATGTGCGGACCCGCAACCTCGAGGTGGCGGTCGTGATGGACGTGTCGAACTCGATGGCCGGCAACACCGAGGTCCGGGGCACCACCAAGATGGAGGCGCAGCAGAGCGCCGCCAACGCCCTGCTCGACATCGTCGTGTCGACCAGCCAGTCGCCCTATACCTCGCGCGCCTCGCTGATCCCGTTCTCCGACTCGGTGAACGTCGGCAGCACCTATTTCCAGACGGTCACCAACAAGACGCTGCAGAGCGCGAACACCTCGAACCCGTGGAGCGGCGTGGTCGAGCGCACCGGCAACTACAAGTTCAAGGACGATCCGCCGAGCGCGACCTATGGCTATTTCGGCGACTTCAAGACCAAGAAGAACACGTCGCCGTACACGGCCTATCAGTCCTATTTCCAGAGCCTGAACTCGCAGGTGCCGGCCTACGCCTCGCGCATGCGCGTCCTGAGCTCCGACAAGGATGCGTTGAAGTCGGCGGTCAACGGCATGGTCACGTCCGGCAGCACCGCCGGCCATCTCGGCATCGCCTGGGCCTGGTACACGCTGTCGCCGAAGTGGAACCAGATCTTCACCGGCACGGCGGCGCCGGCGGCCTATAATACGACGAACACCTACAAGGCCATCCTGATCATGTCGGACTTCGACATGAACTCCTACTACGAGTCGGCCAACGGCACGGCGAACACCCAGTTCGACAGCCTGTGCACGCAGATCAAGGCGGCCGGCATCTCCATCTTCACCATCGGCTACGGCGTGGCGAATTCCAGCGACGACGCGCGTCGCACCAGCTGCGCCGGCGTCGGTGCCGGCGTGACGGACGACGACGGGATCGTCTACACCTACACCACGACCACGGTCGACGACATGCTCGAAGCCTTCCAGTCGATCGCCAACTCCACCGTGATCGGCGCCAGCGATCCCAAGCTGCGCATCGTCGAGTAGGCCCAGCGGCGGCCGGCCCAGGAGCGGCTTTCAGCTCTTGGGCACGCCGCCGACGAAGCAGAAGATCATGCCGAACTCGTTGGCGCAGATATGGCTGTTGCCGTCGGGTGCCCTGGTGTTCAGCACCTTGTCGCGCGGCACGCTGATCCACTCTCCGTTGAGCAAGGCGCGCCAGGCGCCGTCGTCGTCGATATAGGCGCGCGTCGGCCGGCAATCCTTGTCGTTGCAACAGGATGCGCCGGTCTGCGGGCTGACCAGCGTCTTGTACCACTCGTGGTGCTCGGCGTGGCCGGCACCGTAGTTGCCGTCTTGTGCATGGGCCCAAGGCGCCAGGGGCAGCACCAGGGCCAGAGCGAGCACGTAGCATGGCGTGCCGCGCGTTCTTGAAGGACGCATCGAGTCGCCTCCATCTGGATGTCTCGGGGCGCTTCCTCCTGGAGTCCGAGGTGGTTACGGAACGGTCATAAGCAAGAAGCTGGCCAACTTGTGCTGCACTGCCCACATGTTGGGACGCCGATTCAGCGACGTACAGTGCGCCTGCGCAATTTCATGACAGTCTGAAGGGGTGGTTTTGTTTACTTTGACATTGTGCGACGCACCATTATGCTGCAACCGCTAATGACGCCGGTCGTTAACGGCACGGCGCACCGAGAGGGATGCAGAGAATGACCGCAGCACTGGCGATCGCCTCGCCGGACCATCCGACTGCCGCGCAACCGGTCAAGGATCTCTACGAGGTCGGCGAGATCCCGCCGCTGGGCCACGTGCCATCGAAGATGTATGCGTGGGCGATCCGCCGCGAGCGCCACGGGCCGCCGGAGCAGAGCATGCAGCTCGAGGTGGTCGAGACGCCCAGCATCGGCGAGGACGAGGTGCTGGTCCTCGTGATGGCCGCGGGCGTCAACTACAACGGCGTGTGGGCGGGACTCGGCATCCCGATCTCTCCCTTCGACGTGCACAAGGCGCCGTTCCATATCGCCGGTTCCGATGCCGCCGGCGTGGTCTGGGCGATCGGCGCCAAGGTCAAGCGCTGGAAGGTCGGCGACGAGGTCGTCATCCACTGCAACCAGGACGACGGCGACGA
>CAYNOF010000114.1:0-1011 GCA_964398335.1 uncultured Rhizobiaceae bacterium | reverse complement strand
GTTCTACCTGGGCGCTTCGTTCGCCTCGGCCGGGCGCATGGGCGAGCGGCTGGCGGCGTTTCGCCGCTGGCTGCTGCCCGTTGCGGTGGCCTATCTCGTGTTTGGTTTCCTGATCGTAATGTCGTGGCAATTCAAGTTCTTGGCGCAGCTCGTTCCAGACTGGCTGGGACGCCAGATCTACCCCATCGACAAGACCAATGTGGATGTGCTTCGCGTATTGCATATCCTCGCTTTGGCTTATGTTGTACAAATGCTCATCCCGATCGGCGCACGATGGTTGCGGTGGCGCGTGGTCGAACCGGTTCGGCGATGCGGTGAGCATTCCCTTCAGGTGTTTTGCCTGGGCACCTTCCTGTCGTTCACCGCGCACCTGGTGACGGAGTACTACGGGCAGGCGGTGTGGTCGCAGATCCTCGTGAGCGTGCTCGGAATCCTGATCATGGTGGCGTTTGCCTATATGGCGCACTGGTACAGAAAGAGCGAAACGCCACCGGCCCCGCGGGTCGCCATGGCAACCGGCGCGGGGGACGGCTGATATGGCGGCAACGCTTCGCCTCGGCGCCATCGCGCTGGCTGTCTCGCTCGCCGTCGGGGCAGGCGCGCAGGCGCGCGACATGTCGGCGTGCAGGACCGACGGCCCGCTGCTCGATCTCGGCATCACGCTCGACGCCGCCCGCAAGGCGATCACGGAACGCAAGCAGCTGCGTGTCGTCGCCATCGGCTCGTCCTCGACCCAGGGCTATGGCGCCGCGCCCGGCAATTCCTATCCGGCGCAGCTGATGAAGCGCCTGGGCGAGACCCTGAAGGGCGTCGAGATCATCGTCTTCAATCGCGGCGTCGGCGGCCAGGACACCGACGCGATGGCCGATCGCATCGAGAGCGACGTGATCGCCGAGAAGCCCGACCTGGTGATCTTCCAGGCCGGCACCAACGCCGCGCTGCGCCGCATCCCGGTCGAGCGCTTCGTCCGCCGCCTCGATGTCGGCGTCGAGCGCTCGCGCGCCGGCGGCG
>CAYNOF010000113.1:0-3840 GCA_964398335.1 uncultured Rhizobiaceae bacterium | reverse complement strand
CTGGAATTGCGGCTGCAGCCGCGCCACCACGGCGAAGCTACCAGGCTTTCCTACCAGTTCCGTGACCTCGATGTCGGCGTCGCGCAACGGATACTTGGCCTTGACCTCGAGCGAGGCCTCGTCGTTGCTCTGCGTGTAGGTCTGCAGCCACTTCATCAGCTTGTTGCGCACCTCGTCGGCGGTGCGGAAGCTGCCAACCTCGTCGCGCGCCATCACCTTGATGAAATGCGCGAAGCGCGACACGCAGAGGATCTGCTGCAGCATCGAGGACAGCTTGGCGTTCATGCGCGCCGCCGCCTTGTCGTAGCGCGGCGGCTGCCAGGCCGACTGGTTGGAATGGAAGACGACGAAGGGCGTCAGCCGCGCCGGCACCAGCGGGATGAAGCCGACATCGGAGAATTCCTTCTCCTGCCGCTCGGTGAGCTGGATCTCGACCGGCACGCGGATGCCGACGCCCGGCCGGTCGGTGGTGAACCACGGCGTCGGCAGGTCATCGACCAGCCCGCCCCCCGTCAGGTCGCGCCCGGCGCCGCGGATATCGGCGAACCAGCCATAGGTCGCGAAGGATCGCACCACCACGGCGCCGAAGGCATAGGCGGCCGAGCCCCACAGCCAGCCGCGCCCGCTGCGCAGATGGGTGTTCTCGCTGTACATGAAGCCGTCGGCGCGGCCGCCGTCGTTGCGGTAGGGCTTGCGCATCAGCACGCGCGGCAGGACGAAGCCGAGATAGCGCGCGTCCTCGGTCGAGGAGCAGAAGCCGCGCCACGCCGTGAACTCGGTGCGCTGGAACAGCGAGCCGAGATCGACGGTCGACACCAGCTCGCGGAAGCCGTCGACGCCGAACAACGCCGGCGCGCAACCCAACACCGTGGTCGTGTGCGCCGCGCCGACCGCGCTGCACAAGCCGCGCAAGGTGGCGATGTCGCGCGGATGCTTCGACGGCTCGTAGTCGGCGATCAGCAGGCCGTAGGGAATACCGCCGGGCGTGTCGAATTCCTGGGTGTAGATCTTGTCGAAGATCTGGCTCTGGTCGAACTCCAGCGCGCGGTCGATGTCGCGTGTCAGTTCCGCCCAGGTCATGTTGAGGATCCTGATGCGGATCCACTTGGAACCGTCGGCGGTGCGGATGAGCCACATCACGCCGCGCCACGACGCCTCGAGGCGCTGGACCTTGGGGTGATGCAGGATCTCGTCGACCTGGGCCGAGAGCATGCGGTCGATGGCCGCGATCAGGCGGTCGATCGAGCGGCGCGTCCAGGCGTTGCGCTCGTCGAGCTCGGCCTGGGTGAAGGCCGGAACGACGGGCGCCTCCGGCACCGGCTCTTCAGCCGGCGGCGGAGGCGCCTGCTCGTACGATCGGGCTGGTACGACGCCGGCTACATCGGCAGCCGGCGCCGGGAGATCGAGGCCGAGTTCCGCCAGCGAAATACCGGTGGGTCCGGTATCCGCTGAGGGCGGAACCTCGTCGGGCGCGGCCACGCCCCCTCCGTCACTTGGCCTGCGCCGGGATGCGCGCGACCATTCGCAGCGACGCGGTCAGCTCTTCCATCTGCAGCCACGGACGCAGATGCGCCACGGCCGAGTAGGAGCCCGGCGAACCCGGGACCTCGACCACCGTCACGCGGGCTTCGCGCAGCGGGTACTTGGCCTTGGTCTCCTGGCCGGCATCCGGGTTGGAGTTGACGTAGTTGCTGATCCAGCGATTCAGCCACTTCTCGACGTCGCCGCGCTCCATGAAGGAGCCGACCTTGTCGCGGCCCATGATCTTCAGGTAGTGGGCGAAGCGCGACGAGGCCATGATGTACGGCAGGCGCGCCGAGATCGCGGCGTTCTCCGTCGCCTCGGGACGGTCGTACTTCTGCGGCTTGTGCACCGTCTGCGCGCCGAAGAACACCGCGTAGTCCGTGTTCTTGTAGTGCGACAGCGGCATGAAGCCGAGATCCGACAGCTCCTTCTCGCGCCGGTCGGTGATCGCGAACTCCGTCGGGCACTTCTGGTCGAAGTCGCCGTCGTCGCTCTCGAAGATGTGGCTCGGCAGGCCCTCGACCTTGCCGCCGCCCTCGGCACCGCGGATGGCCGTGCACCAGCCGTATTGCGAGAAGGCGTTGGTCAGGCGCTGGGCGTAGACGAACGCGGAGTTCATCCAGCAATAGTGGTCGTGCGCCAGCGCGCGGCCGGGCTCGCCCTCCTCGTAGTCGAACTCCTCGATCGGCTTGGTGTCCTTGCCGTACGGCACGCGGGCGAGCGCGCGCGGCATGGTGAGGCACATGAAGCGCGAGTCCTCGCTCTCGCGCAGGCCGCGCCAGCCGATGTACTTGGCGCCCTCGAAGCCCTTCTTGAGGTCGCGGACTTCCTTGAGGTCGCGGTAGTCGGCCACGTCGAACATCTTGGCGCTGGCCGAGGAGATGAACGGCGCGAACGAGGCCGCGGCGACGCCGGCGAGGCCACGCAGCAGCTCGATGTCGTCGGGATGGTTGGAGAACTCGTAGTCACCGACCAGGCAGCCATAGGGCTCGCCGCCCGGCGTGCCGAACTCGTTCTCGTAGATCTTCTTGAACAGCATGCTCTGGTCGAACTCGGTCGCCTTGGCGAAGTCGTTCAGCAGCTGCCGCTTGGTGATGTTGAGAACGCGGATCTTCAGGTTCTCGCCGGTCTCGCTGTTCATCACGAGATAGTTGAGACCGCGCCACGTGCCCTCGAGCTTGAGGAACTTCTCGTGGTGCATGATCTCGGCGAGCTGGCGCGAGATTTTGCCATCGATCATCTCGATGGCCTTGGTGATGGTCTGCGCCAGGTTGCGGCTGAACTTCACCGTGCCGGCCATCGCCTGCTCGGTAAGCGCCTTCAGCAGGTCCTGGGCCTCGTTGGCGTCGGTCTGCTTGGTGGCGCCGATCGCCTGGTCGAGCAGCGAGAAGCCTTCGGCTTCGGTCGTCGTTGCGCCGGCTTGGGCTTGGGTCGAGGTCTCGGCGGCCATGCTCAGCCCTCCTTCTTGTTACGGGCTTCGATTTCGGAGTGCAGCTTCTTCACTGCTTCCTCATCGGCCAGGATCTTCTCGAGCATCTGCTCGAGGTTCTCCGAACGGTCGGCCTTGGCCAGCAGGTCACGCAGCTTGTCGCGCGTTTCCTTGAGGCGCTTCAGCGGCTCGACCTGGTTGACGATCCGGTTCGGCTCGAAATCGTCCATCGAGTTGAACTTCAGGCTGACGGCCATCTCCGAGCCATCGTCCTGCAGCTTGTTGGCGACGCGCATGTTGGCGCCCGGCGCCATCGTCGACATGATCTTGTTGAAGTTGTCGCGATCGATCTGGACGAACTTGCGGTCGCGCAGCTCCGGCAGCTTGGCGGTCGGATCGCCCGAGAAGTCGCCCGTGACGCCGACGACGAACGGCAGTTCCTTGACCACCATCGCGCCTTCGGTCTCGACCTCGTACTTGATGTGCACGCGCGGCTTGCGTACCCGATCAAGCTTTTTCTGGACTGATTCAGCCATGATCGCACCTCTCCCGTGTCCCGTGGAACCCTAGCACATATCCAAGCCGCGACGCGAGAAGAGGCGACGCGGCGGTACCCGTCATTTCTTGGCTTTCGCGTCCGGCGCCGGCGGCGGTTCCGGCGGCCTTATGCCCGCGATCTGCAGCATCTTGCGGCGTGCCTCGACGTCAGGCAAGAGCTCTGCCAGCAGGTCGGGCAAGGACATGCGCGCCCGGTCGATGGTCGCGTCGAGGGCATAGGAAACCGGCGATTGCGGCTCGTATTCGCGGAAGTATTTTGCAACCGCGGCGAGCATGTCGAGCGCCTGCTCGCGGGTGGCGAAGGTGCCGGGCCGCGCGAAATTGGCCTG
>CAYNOF010000112.1:0-2319 GCA_964398335.1 uncultured Rhizobiaceae bacterium | reverse complement strand
CCCGGACTAAGGCGGCTTCTGCCGCCGGCTTTTGGAATCCGCTCCGCGGAAGCGCGTTCCGGGGGCTAGTGCCCTCGCGCCCTGTTCGCTAATGCTGGAGGCCACTCCAGCGGGGACAGGAAACGATGATCAAGACGCGCTTCACCGAGATGTTCGGCATCAAGCACCCGATCGTGCAGGGTGGCATGCAGTGGGTCGGCCGCGCCGAGCTCGCCTCGGCCGTGTCGAACGCCGGCGCGCTCGGCATCCTGACCGGCCTCACGCAGCCGACGCCGGAAGATCTTTCCAAGGAGATCAAGCGCTGCCGCGAGATGACCGACCAGCCGTTCGGGGTGAACCTCACGATCCTGCCGACGCTGGTGCCGCGGCCTTACGGCGAGTACATCGACGCGATCTGCCAGTCGGGCGTGAAGATCGTCGAGACCGCCGGCAACAATCCCAAGCCGTTCCTGCCGAAGTTCAAGGACGCCGGCATCAAGGTGATCCACAACTGCACCTCGGTGCGCCACGGCATCTCGGCCGAGAAAGCGGGCGTCGACGCGATCTCGATGGACGGATTCGAGTGCGCCGGCCATCCCGGCGAGGACGACGTGCCCAACCTGGTGCTGCTGCCGGCGGCGGCCAACGTGATCAAGATCCCGATGCTGGCCTCGGGCGGCTTCGCCGATGCGCGCGGCCTGGTGGCGGCGCTGGCGCTGGGCTGCGACGGCATCAACATGGGCACGCGCTTCATGGCGACCAGGGAAGCGCCGATCCACCAGAACGTGAAGGAGAAGATCGTCGGCTCCGACGAGCGCTCCACCGCGCTGATCTTCCGCACCATGCGCAACACCAGCCGCGTCTACGGCAACTCGGTGGCCAAGAAGGCGATCGAGATGGAGAGCGAGGGCAAGACCATCCAGGAGATCGGCCCGATCGTCTCAGGCGCCAAGGGCCGCGTGGTCTACGAGACCGGCGATCTCGAGCACGGCGTGTGGTCGGCCGGCACCTGCATGGGCCTGATCAACGACATCCCCACCTGCAAGGAGCTGGTCGAGCGCATCGTGCGCGAGGCCGAGGACATCATGAAGGGCAAGTTCCAGAGGATGATGGTGGCGTAAGGCCACGCGACCGCCGCCGCGGACTCAGTAGTCCCACTCCATCTTGATACCGAGCCGGCCGGTCGAATCGGCGCCGACGTCGGCTTCCACCTTGGTGTTCTTCAGCACGTCGATCTCGACGACGCCGCGGCTGGAATCGGCCGTGGCGCCCTGCTTCGCGCCGACATAGATGCCGGGCAGGATGTAGCGGCCGGCCTCCAGCGTGACGGCCGCCGGATTCTGGCTGCCGGAATCGACCGCGAGACGATCGAGGCCCAGGCCGCCGCGGATGCGCGCCAGGAAGCCGCCGCCGCCGCCCGAGACGCCGGTGAGCTCGGCCAATGCCTGCGCCGCCGAGATCAGCTCGAAGGGACTGAGCTTGGCACCCGACTTGCCGAACAGCAGCGCCGCCATCACCTCGTCCGGCGGCATCTCGGGCGTCGAGTGCAGCTCGATCTTGGGTGTGCGGCTGGTGCCGGAGATCACGACCTCGGCCGTACCGCCGGTGATCGGCGCGCTGGCGGCGAAATCGAGCAGCGGCTCGATGGTCTCGAGATCGATCAGGGTGACGTTGCCGCGCGTGAACTTCAGCCGCTTGCCGGCGAGATTGAAATCGCCGCGCCGCAGGCTGAGGTTGCCCACCACGCCCGGCTTCGAGGCATCGCCCGAGACCTGGACACGCCCGCCGACCTCCGCGTCAAGGCCGCGGCCGCGCACGAACACCGCCCGCGGCGCGTCGATGGTCAGCGCCAGGGTCACCGGCGCACCGCGCGGCGGCCCCTTCGGCTCAGGCCGACCGGCCTTCGCCGGCTGTGGCGGCGGCGCCTGCTTGATGGCGCCGGGCTTGTTGACCTCGCGCACCTCCAGGGTGGGATAGTTCGCGACCTGGCTGGCGCCGATGGTCAGCTCGGCGCGATCGACATTGACCGGCCCGGTGACCGTCAGGCCGTTCGTCGCCGCGCCCGTCACGCGCAGGTTCGAGGAGATGGTGGCGACCAGGTCCGACCGGTTGACCAGCGCGGCACGACGCGTGCTCACCTGCAGGTCGATCGGGAAGCCCTGCGCCGCGACGAGACGCACCGTGCCACTGGCGTTGATGTCGCCGCTGCCGCCGGTCGAGGCCCGCAGCCGCTCGATGGCCAGCGTATCGCCGTTGAGCCGCAGCATCGCCTCGCCGCCCTGCAGCCGCAGACCGGCCACCGGCAATGTCAACGCGATGCCGTTGACGGCGATGCTGCCC
>CAYNOF010000111.1:0-9092 GCA_964398335.1 uncultured Rhizobiaceae bacterium | reverse complement strand
CGCCTTCATGGCCGAGGATCACCGGAAAAATGCCCTCGGAATCGAGGCCATCGAGTGTGTAGGCATCGGTGTGGCAGATGCCGGTGGCCTTGATCTCGACCAGCACCTCGCCGGCGCGCGGGCCGTCGAGATCGACGGTCTCGATCACCAGCGGCTTCTTGGCCTCGAGCGCGACGGCGGCACGGGTCTTCATGCGATCTCTCCCTCCAGGACGCGGCGCATCCTAATCGCTGCGCGACGGACCACGCCAGCATGAAGCCCCCGATCGTCGCGGTGATCGGCGGCGGCCCCGCGGGCCTGATGGCCGCCGAGGTGCTGGGCGGCGCCGGCTGCGCCGTGACGGTGTACGAGCGCATGCCGACGGTCGGCCGCAAGTTGCTGATGGCCGGCCGCGGCGGGCTGAACCTCACGCACAGCGAGCCGCGCGAGGCGTTCCTGTCGCGCTACGGCGAGGCGCGCGGATGGCTGATGCCGATGCTCGACGCCTTCCCGCCATCGGCGCTGCGCGCGTGGTGCGAATCGCTGGGCGAGGAGACTTTCGTCGGCTCGAGCGGCCGCGTCTTTCCGAGGAGCTTCAAGGCATCGCCGCTCTTGCGTGCGTGGCTGCGGCGGCTCGCTTCGCTGGGCGTGCGCATCGAGACGCGGCACCGTTGGCGCGGCTGGGACGACGTCGCCGCCGACGCGACGGTGCTGGCCCTGGGCGGCGCGTCATGGCCGCGCCTGGGATCGGATGCGTCGTGGGTCGACATCCTGCGCGAGCGGGGCGTCGTCATCAGTCCGTTGCGCCCGGCGAATTGCGGCTTCGAGGTCGACTGGAGCGATCACCTGCGCGAGCGCTTCGCCGGCCAGCCGCTCAAGCGCATCGCCCTGTCGTTCGGCGCGCAACGCGTGCGCGGCGAGGCGATGATCACCGCACACGGCCTCGAAGGCGGCGCCGTCTACGCGCTGTCGGCGGCGCTGCGCGAGGCGATCCTGCGCGACGGCCGCGCGGTCGTGAGCGTCGACCTGCTGCCCGATCTCGACGAGGCCGACATCACCCGGCGGCTGGCCGAGCCGCGCGGCGCGCGCTCGCTGTCGACCATCCTGCGCCGCATCGGCCTGTCACCCGCCGCCGTGGCGCTGCTGCGCGAGAGCAGGCTGGGCACGACCGCGGCCGAGCTGGCGGCGCGCATCAAGAGCGCGCCCGTGATCGTCGTCGCCGCGCGTCCGATCGAGCGCGCGATCTCCACGGCCGGCGGCATTGCGCGCGCGGAGGTCGACGAGAGTTTGATGCTGAAACGCGTGCCCGGCGTCTTCGTCGCCGGCGAGATGCTCGACTGGGAAGCGCCGACCGGCGGCTATCTGCTGCAGGCGACCTTCGCGACCGCCGTGGCCGCGGCGCACGGCGTGATGGCGTATCTCGGCCGCCCGCTGCCGCGCGCTGTGGCTCGCTGGGACGGCTAGTGCGCCGGGCCGCAGCTGATGCCGGAGCCGATGACGAAATTGTTGTTGTTCAGCTCGCGGCCGGTGTAGCCGTCGAGATGGCCGCCGCGGAAGGTCACCGAACTGCCGTTGACGGCGACGGTGCCGGACTCCTTGCCGTCGAGATCGGTGTAGCGGTTGCCGGAAACCCTGAAGCCCAGGCCGATCAGGATGCCGCTGGCGCCCAGGCAGCTGTACTCGCCGGGTCTCAGATCGGCAGCCTGCGCCGGCGGCACGCACGCCAATCCTGCCGCCAAAGCCAGCAGCGCCAACGTCGCACGCATGAAACCACCCCCATTCACCAACCCGGCGCTCAACCCGACGCCGACGCGCTTTCGATCACCAGTGCCTTCTTCTGCGCCAGGTCGTATTTCAGGCGCTGCACGTAATCGAGATCGCGGCCGGTGACGCGCACGAAGCGCGAGCCGTCGGGATAGTCGATCGAGTGGATGTCGCCCACGTCGTAGCAGCCGGCATGGCCGGGCTCGAGGCGATAGGTCTTCACCGCCTCCAGCTCGGCCGGGCCGGCGCCGTCGCCCTTGTCGAGGCGGCGCCACACCGTCATGTCGGTGTGCTTCACCGCTTGGCCGTAAACCGCCCAGGAAGAGCCGTGATCGTGCGGCGGCGATTTGTGCGCGCCGGTGTTGACGTGGCCCAGCACGACGAAGCCGAGCTCCTTGTCCTCGTACAGCGTGGTGCGGCCCTTGGGCGCGTCCGGGCCGACGGCCTTGTCGACGAACGCCGGGTTGGCCAGCAGCTTCTCCAGCAGCACGCGCACCGTCTCGCGGCCGTCGCGGCCGGGCGTGCTTTTGAGCGCGTCGTGCGCGTCGCGGCAGAATTCCTCGAGCGTGTAGGCCATGGTTTCCTCCCGGCGAAACTCGGGTGTCCGGATGGGTGCTACGGTACTCCTCCGGCAGCCGCGTACAAGGGAGCGAAGCGTGAAGAAGGACCCGTTCGATTTCACCGGCAAGGTGGCGCTGGTCACCGGCGGCAGCCGCGGCATGGGCCGCCAGATGGTGCTGGCCTTCGCCGAGCGCGGCGCCGACGTGGTGATCACCAGCCGCAAGATGGATTCGTGCGAGAAGGTCGCCGCCGAGGTGCGCGCGCTGGGCCGCCGGGCGCTGCCCTATGCCTGCAACGTGGCGCGCTGGGAGGAGCTCGACGGGCTGGTCGACGCCGCCTACGCCGCCTTCGGCAAGGTCGACATCCTGGTGTGCAACGCCGGCAGCTCGCCGATCGCGCCGTCATCGGTGGAAACCAGCGAGCAGCTGTTCGACCGCGTGATCTCGCTGAACTTCAAGGGCCCGTTCCGGCTCAACGCGCTGGTCGGCAGCCGCATGGCCAAGGGCGACGGCGGCTGCATCATCAACGTCAGCAGCGTGGGCGCGCTCAGGCCGCGGCCGCAGATCATTCCGTATGCCGGCGCCAAGGCCGGGCTGAACGCGATGACCGTGGGCTTCGCCTTCGAGTTCGGGCCCAAGGTGCGGGTCAACACCATCTCGCCCGGCCGCTTCCTCACCGACATCTCGGATGCCTGGCCGGAGGAGCACAAGAAGAACAGCAGCGCCGCGCTCAAGCGCAGCGGCCAGCCCGAGGAGATCGTCACCGCCGCGCTCTATTTGGCGAGCGATGCGTCGTCCTTCACCACGGGCTCCAACATCCAGGTCGATGGCGGCATCGCCTGATCAGCCGCCGAGCGCCAGCAGGCCGCGCAGGCTGACGTAGAGGCCGGCGGCGATCACGAAGCCGGCGAACACGCGGGTCAGGATCGTCCGGTGTGCCGCCAGCGCGGCGTTGGCGCGGGCGCCGAGGACGGCGCCGGCCGCGCCGCCGGCGATCAGCAGGCCGGCAATGGGCCAGTCGATCAGGCCGGACCAGGCGTAGCTCGAGGCGGACGCCAGGCCGAAGGCCGTGACCGCGATGAGCGAGGCGCTGGCGGCGGCCTGCAGGGTCATGCCCGTCGCCATCATCAGGCCGGGCACGATCAGGAAGCCGCCGCCGATGCCGAAGAAGCCCGAGAGCAATCCGACGCCGGCACCCAGGCCCAGAAGACGCGGCACCAGTCGCGGTGCGCTGGCGCGCGTCAGCCAGACATCGTCGCCGCCGGCCCGCTTCGAGCGCAGCATCAGCACGCCCACCAGGATCATCACCAGCCCGAACAGCGCGAGCAGCTTCTGGCCGTCCGTCGCCTTGCCGATGGCGGCGCCGAGCAGCGCACCGCCGACACCGGCGACGCTGAACACCGCCGCGCAGGGCCAGTGGATGCGCGAGCGCCGCGCGTGCAGGCCGAGGCTGACGCTGGCGTTGGCCGCGACGGCCAGGGCCGCGGTGCCGACGGCAGCGTGGGTCGAGGACATGCCGACGAGGTAGACCAGCAGGGGAACCGCGAGGATCGATCCGCCGCCGCCGATCAGCGCGAGGACGACGCCGATGGCGGCGCCCGAGCCGAGCGCCAGCGCCGCCGGGGCGAAGGCCGCGATCATGTGGCCGCGCCTCTCGCCGGGCGGTTCCACGGCATCAGCGCCAGCACTCTGGTCATGCCGCACCAGCCGCTGACGCCGGCGAACACGAGGCCGGCGCCGACGGACGCCGACAGCGCGATGAAGGCCGGCGCCACGGTCAGGGCCAGCACCACGCCGATCAGGACGAGGCCGCCGGCGGCGATCTGGACCTGGCGCATGAGCTCGATCGGCTGCTTGCGGTCGGTCGCCACCGGCAGCCCGGCCTTCTTCCATGCCTCGATGCCGCCTTCGAGAACATAGGCATCGCAGCCGGCGACGTCGGCGAGCCGACTGGCGTTGGCCTGCGTACGCGCGCCGGAACGGCAATGGAAGACGATCGCCTGCGCGTTGCCGGCGTCGATCGGCGCCAGGCGCGAGAGGGCTTCGTGCCGCGCCCCCGGCACCCGCTCGCGCCGATGCTCGTCGAGCTCGCGGATGTCGACGAGCACCGCGCCCTGGTCGATGAGCTGCTTGGCGGCCTGCGGGCTGATGGTGGGAAGAGTCATGCCTGGTCCTTTGCGGGGTGAAGTTCAGTCGCGGCAATAGAGGCGGTAGAGCGTCGACAGCAGCGTGCCGATGCGGCGATCGGCGATCCGGTACCAGATCGTCTGCGCCTCGCGGCGGAAGGTGACGATGCCTTCGTCACGCATGCGGGCGAGATGCTGGGACAGCGCCGATTGCGACAGGCCGGCATCCTTCGCCAGCGCGCCGACCGTGGCTTCGCCTTCCTCCACCAGACGGCACAGGATCAGCAGGCGCCGGTCATTCGCCAGGGTGCGCAGAAGGTCGGCGACCTCTCCGGCCTTGCTCTCCAGTGCCCTGGCGTCGATACGGCTGGTCGTCGTCATCGCCATTTCCATAATTTAGATGTTGCTAATTTAGATATCGCTAATATATCTGTCAAGCATCGCCCAAGGAGATCTGACAGATGACCTCAAGCCCGGAGATCGAAGCCTTCTTTGACGAGGCGACCTTCACCATCAGCTATCTCGTCGCCGATCCTGCCAGCGGCCGCATGGCGATCATCGATCCGGTCCTCGACTACGATCCCCGATCCGGCAAGGTATCGACCGCGTCCGCCGACAGGCTGCTCGCCCGCGTCGCCGACCGCGGCGGGAAGGTCGACTGGATCCTCGAGACCCACGCACACGCCGACCACCTGAGCGCGGCGCAGTACCTCAAGGCGCGCACCGGCGCCGCCACCGTGATCGGCGAGCACATCCGCGACGTGCAGCGCATCTTCGCGCCCGTGTTCAACGCGCCCGATGTCAGCGGCGAGGGACGCGAGTTCGACCGGCTGGTGCGCGACGGCGAGCGCCTGGACCTGGGCGTGCTGGAGATCGAGGTGATGCACCTGCCGGGCCACACGCCGGCCGACGTCGCCTACCGGATCGGCGATGCCGTGTTCGTCGGCGACACGATCTTCATGCCGGACTACGGCACGGCGCGCGCCGATTTCCCCGGCGGCGACGCCGGGACGCTCTACGCCTCGATCCGGCGCCTGCTGTCGCTGCCGCCCGAGACCCGCCTGTTCATGTGCCACGACTACAAGGCGCCCGGGCGCAACGCCTATGCCTGGGAGACCACCGTGGCCGAGCAGCGGCGCAACAACGTGCACGTGCACGACGGCGTCGAGCAGGCGGCCTTCGTCGCGATGCGCAAGCAGCGCGATGCGACCTTGGCGGCACCGGTCCTGCTGCTGCCCTCGATCCAGGTCAACATGCGCGCCGGGCGAATGCCGCCGGCCGACGCCAACGGCACCCGCTACCTGCGCATCCCGCTGCGCCTGCCGCAGGGCGTGGGCTGAGCGCTACTCCGGATAGCGCCACGGCTTCGCCGGCTGCTGCACCGTCTCGTCGATCGTCCAGTGCGGGATCGACAGGCCGGGCGCCACGTCGGCGAAGACCATGCGCATGCGGCTGCCGATGCCGACGCGCTTGACCATGTCTGATGGCGCCAGCTTGCCGTCCGGCGTCGCGAGGTTGCCGACGACACGCAGCGCCTGATGCTCGGTCGGCTTGCCCTTCTGCGTGTCGAGGTCGACCAGCAGGATCAGGTAGGGCGTGTGCTGCCTGAACGATTGCTGGATGGCGTGATGCACCTCGGAATAGGAGTGCACCGCGCCCTTGCCCTCGACGCGCGTCCAGGTCGACCTGGCGTGGGCGCAGAACGGGCAGCCGGTGGTCGGCGGATAGCGCAGCAGGCCGCAGGCATCGCAGCGCTGCAGGTGGAAGTCGTGCGCCGCGCAGTACTTGAAGTACTCGAGGTTCTCGACGTCGAGGTCGTTGACCTCGAGCGGCATGCCGAGATAGGTCGCGCTGATGGCCATGTGCGTGTCCTCCCTCAGGCGCCGCGCCGCATGACCATCGCCGAGCCCGTGCCGGGCATCGCCCAGCCGAGATTGGCCGACACATCGGCGATCCAGACCTGGCGGCAGCAGCCCACGCGGTAGTCGTAGGTGTGCAGGCGCTTGCAGTCCGGACCGATCGGGCAGGAGTCGTCGACGTCGTGCCGGAGCTGGCGCACGTTCTCGACCACCATGTTCACGCCGTGCGTGTAGCCCTCGCAGAGATGGCCGCCGCTGGTGTTGTTGGGCCGCCTGCCGCCCAGCCGGATCGTGCCGTCGCTGACGTAGTGCCCGCCGTCGCCCTTCTTGCAGAAGCCGTAATCCTCGAGCTGCAGCATGGTGGTGAAGGTGAAGGCGTCGTAGGAGCCGGTGATGTCGACATCCTCCGGCCCGAGGCCGGCGTTGGGCCACAGGATATCCTTGGCGTAATAGCCGGCCACGGTGGAGATCGGGCCGCACTGATAGTGCATGTCCATGCGCGGCTTGTTGCAGCGGCCAACGACACCGCGGATGAGAGCGGGCGTGTGCTTGCAGTCCCTGGCGCGGTCGGCCGAGGTGATGACGATCGCGGTGCCGTTGTCGGTCTCGACGCAGCAATCGAGCAGGTGCAGCGGCTTGCAGATGATGCGGCTGTTGAGCACGTCGTCGACCGTGACGCGGTCCTTGTAGTAGGCCTTGGGGTTGTTGCCGGCGTGCTCGCTGTGGATCGCCTTCACGTGGGCGACCTGGGCCGGCGTCGTGCCGTAATCGTGCATGTGGCGCATGAAGGTGAGGCTGAACATCTGCCCGGCGCTCTGCCAGCCATAGGCGCGGTTGTGCAGCATGTCGCCCTGCACCGGTGCCGCGGCGCGCGCACCGGTGCCGCCGATGCGCACCTGCGAGAAGCCGTTCATGGCGCGGAAGATCACCACCGTCTTGCACATGCCGGCCTCGATCAGGCCCATGGCCATGCCGCACAGCGCCTCGGTCGAGGAGCCGCCGCCGAAGACGTCCATGTAGAAGTTCAGCCGGATGCCGAGATCGCCGGCGATGAACGGCGCGAAGGTCGAGTCGCCGGACTGGTAGGACAGCATGCCGTCGATGTCGGAGGGCTTCAGCCCGGCGTCGGCGATCGCGTTGCGCACCGCCCAGCTGCCCAGCGCGCGCGTCGTGATGCCCGAGCCGCGCGTGTAGGTGGTCTCGCCGACGCCGACGATGGCGTACTTGTCGCGCAGGTATTTCGGGGTGGTGGTGTCGACATCCGCCGGCAACGGCATGGGCGCTCTCCCTCTGTGGTTCTCAAGACAGTGTATCGCGACCCGGCGGACACGCTAGGATCGAGGCAAGGGTACCATGCATGGGAGGGGCGCAATGGACGCGGTGAAGATCGGCGACGCGACGGTCACGCGCATCGAGGAAACCTACGAGCCGAACTTCGACGCGGCGAAATTCTTTTCCGACTGGCGGCCGGAGATCGTCGAGGAGCATCGCGACTGGATGCTGCCCAACCATTTCGACCCGGCGAGCGGCATGATCAAGCTCAGCGTGCACAGCTGGCTGATCACAATCGGCGGCAAGCGCATCCTGATCGACGGCTGCGTCGGCAACCACAAGCCGCGTCCGCTGCGCAAGATGTGGGACATGATGAACACGCCGTACCTGGAACGGCTGGCGGCCGCCGGCGTGAAGCCGGAGCAGGTCGACATCGTGATGTGCACCCACCTGCACATGGACCATGTCGGCTGGAACACGCGGCTGGAGAACGGCCGCTGGGTGCCGACCTTCCCGAACGCGAAGTACGTCTTCAGCCGCGCCGATTACGACCACTACCTCAAGCTCGACAGCGATCCGGCGACCGGCCCGGTCAACCAGAACTCGTTCCGCGACAGCGTGATCCCGATCGTCGAGGCGCGGCTGTCGCAGATGGTCGACGGCGCGCATACCGTCGACGAGCATCTCTCGCTCGAGCCCCGGCCCGGGCACACGCCCGGCACGGTGGCGATCAACCTCGCCTCGCGCGGCCAGAAGGCGCTGTTCTGCGGCGACATCCTGCACCACGCGATCCAGGTCTATCACCCGGAGTGGAACAGCTTCGCCTGCGCCGACCAGGTCAACGCGCGCAAGAGCCGCCGCCGGGTGCTGGAGGATTGCGCCGGCTCCGGCGCGCTCCTGATGCCGGCGCATTTCGGCGCGCCCTTCGTGTGCCGCGTCGATCACAAGGGCGAGGGCTTCACGCCGCGCTTCGGCGCCTGATTCGTTGAAGCGCGCGGGGTGCGCAGGTACACTGCGGCGACGACCTTTGCGTGTTTGACGGAACCCACAATGCGTCTCTTGGGGGCCATCGCTTTCGCCGCGGCGCTTGTGGCCGGTGCCACGGCGCGTGCCGAGCTGGTCAATGGCTCGCAGTTCCAGAGCGGCAACTGGAAGGGCGCCGCCTACACCAACGACACCACCGGCCGCTTCTCGCACTGCGCCATGAGCACGGGATACCAGAGCGGCATCTCGATGTTCTTCGCGATCTCCGAGAACTACACGTGGCGGCTCGGGTGGAGCAACACGAGCTGGAATCTCAACGTCAACCAGACCTACACGGTCTCGCTGAGCGTCGATGGCGTGAGCGCCGGCACCGTGCAGGCCAAGGCCGTCAACAAGCAGTTCGCCGTCGCCGAGCTGCCGGCCCAGGCGACGCTGTTCGACCTGTTCCGCCGCGGCAACCTGCTGACCATGGTCTCGGGCAACGACCGCTTCCAGTTCAGCCTGCTGGGCACCAACGCGGCGCTGACCGTGCTGATCAATTGCACGCG
>CAYNOF010000110.1:0-1524 GCA_964398335.1 uncultured Rhizobiaceae bacterium | reverse complement strand
CGTGGTCATCGGGCGAATTCTCGGCATTACTTGCGACGCCGGGATGCTTCGGCCACCTGCTCATCGACGCCGGGCACGCGCAGGCGCGCGGCCTGGTCCTGCTGCGTGCCGCGGCCGACGAGGCGGAAATCCTCACCATCGGCGTGGCGCCCGACTGCCGTCGCCAGGGCGGCGGCGCACGACTGCTGGAACAGGCGATGACGGATTGCGCGGCGCGCGGCGTGCGGACCCTCTACCTCGATGTCGCCGCCGACAACGAGCCGGCGCGCCGCTTCTACGAGCGCTGCGGCTTCACGACGACGGGCACACGCGCGTCATACTACGCGCGCGGCGCGGAATCGCCCGTCGCCGCGCTCACCATGAGGTGTACGATACCGCACAAGTGAAAGAGTTCACTGGCGCGTGATACGCAGACGATGGATGCGGCCGCCTGGAGACTCGGGCCCAAGCTCCTCGACACGATAGCCTTCGGCGCGCGCCGATCGCGGCACGTTGCGCAGGGGTTCGCCGTCATTGAGCCGCACGATCAGCGTCGCATCAGGCGCCATGCGCTCCAGCGCCAGCTTCACGCGAACGAAGGTCATGGGACACACGTCGGCCGTGATATCGATCTCTGTTACGTTGTTCACCTGCATCGTCAATTTGCCATTAGTTCGTCATTAGTCGGATTGATCCCGGTGGAATACCAGACTATAGGGGCTTGGCCCTCAGTTGGGGCAAATCGTGGTGAAGGACAAGATGATGGAAAACACCGGGGCTTCGGCTGATCTTCTTGCGCTGACTTCGCAGATCGTTTCAGCGCACCTGTCAAATAATACGGTGTCCATCGGCGATGTACCGAAGTTGATCGAGCAGGTGTTCGCCACGCTCAACGGCGTCCAGGGCGGCGCCCCGGCGGCCGGCGTGAAGCGCGATCCGGCCGTGCCGGTCAAGAAGTCCATCACCAAGGATTACCTCGTCTGCCTCGAGGACGGCTCCAAGCACAAGATGCTGAAGCGCCATCTGATGAGCGCATATGGCATGACCCCTGACCAGTACCGCGCCAAGTGGAGCCTGCCGGCCGACTACCCGATGGTGGCGCCGAGCTATTCCAAGGTGCGCAGCGCGCTGGCCAAGAAGGTCGGGCTCGGCACCAAGCGCATGCGCGCGCGCGTCGCACGCAACGGCAAGTCCTGACGTTCATCAGGGACAAAGACGCGAACGACTCTCAGCGTCGCAACGCGGGTGGCGACGCACGGGGTGAACGCTGTATAGAGGGGCCGAGGACTGGAGCCACCAGCCACTTCGGAGCGTCACCGTGTCGACCACAGCCAAATCACGCCTCGAGCAGCGCTGCATCGACAAGGGCCTGAAGATGACCGAGCAACGCCGGGTGATCGCCCGCGTGCTGTCGGAGGCGCACGATCACCCCGATGTCGAGGCCGTGCACAAGCGGGCCACGGCGATCGACCCGCGCATCTCGATCGCCACCGTGTATCGCACCGTGCGCCTGTTCGAGGAAGCCTCGATCCTCGAGCGCCACGA
>CAYNOF010000109.1:0-6515 GCA_964398335.1 uncultured Rhizobiaceae bacterium | reverse complement strand
GTGACGCCGGAGATGGCGCTGAACTCGCCGGCCGAGAGCGTGGTCGGCACGCTGATCTGGCGGATGCCCAGGGTCGGTTCCGGCGCGCTGTCCTTGCCCGGCGTGGCGCGGCATTCGTCCATGCCGGCGGGCGTGGTGATGTTGCGCGCCAGGCAGAGCTGCACCGCCTTGGCGCCATCGGTGATGGAGCCGCCGCCCAGGGTGACGATCAGATCGGCCTTCGCGGCGCGCGCCTGATTGGCGGCCTCGATGACCGCCTTGCGCGGCGTGTGCGGCGGCATGGCGTCGAAGGTGCCGACGCAGTGATTGCCCAGCGCGCGCCTCAGCTTCTCGACCTCGTCGGTGCTGCGGTTGAGCGTGCCGCTGACCATCAGGAACACGCGCTCGGCGCCGACGCGACCCACCACGTCGGCCACGGCCTCGGCCGCCGGCCGGCCGAAGATCACTTCCTCCATGTGGCCCAGCGCGACACGTCCGCCCTTGAGCATCGTTCGTCCTCCCGTCGTTGTCGTGACTATGGCACGGATGCCTCGACCACGTGTCGCATCATCGGCAGTCCGATCACGCCGTCGTGGCGCAGCGGCTCCAGACGCCCGTCAACATATGCGTAGAATGCCTCCCGATCCTTGTCGGCAAGCTGTGCGATGCGCAGCCGGACTGTCGGTGCGCCATAGGCGACCCAGTTGACGAAGTGACGGGATGACGGGATCGGCATGATGATGCGACGCGGCTCGACCCTGATGTCGGCAAAGCCGGCACCCGCCATCAGCGCCCGGATTTCAACGCGATCATGCAGCAGGAACGGCGGCAGCCTGCCTGCCTCGGGCGACACGAACTGGCTCACGCCATCGCCGATCGCGTGGTAGCCGGGATTCTCCTCCAGCGGCCCCCAGATGGTGCCGATCAGGCGGCCGCCCGATCTCAACACACGCCGGAACTCGGCGAGTCCCTTCGCGCGGTCCGGCAGGAACTGGATGCCCTCGAAACACAAGGCTACGTCGAAGCTGGCCTCGGGGAAGGGAAGGCTCATCGCGTCAGCCTGCTGCCACCTCATCGGCGCAGCCCCGGCAAGGGCGGGCAAACCGCGGGCCACCTCAAGCATGGCGTCGTCCTTGTCGATGCCGACGACCGCTCCGGTCGCACCAACCGCCGGCGCAGCGATCCGCGCCGCGGCGCCGGTACCGCACGCGATGTCGAGCACGCGCTGTCCCGGCTGAAGACGTGCCTCGCGGACGACCATCGATGCCCAGGGCCCGAAGATGTTGGGAACGAGGTAAGTCTCGTAAGCCTCCGCCGCGCTCATCTCTGCCATGTCGTCTTTTCCCTCCGGCTTGGGCTAGTCTAGCCAGCAACCGAGGAGGACGTCCCATGAAAGCCAAGGCAGCCGTGATGCACCGGCCGCACGAGCCGTTGAAGATCGAGATGGTCGATCTCGACCAGCCGGCGCGCAACGAGGTGCTGATCAAGACGGCTTTCGCCGGCGTCTGCCACAGCGACCTGCACTACATGGAGGGTCTCTATCCGCGCGCCTGCCCCTGCGTGCTGGGCCATGAATCGTCCGGCGTGGTGATCGCGGTCGGCTCGGACGTCACCTATGTGAAGCCGGGCGACCACGTCATCACCTGCGTCTCGGTGTTCTGCGGCGAGTGCGAGTATTGCCTGAGCGGGCGCATGTCGCTGTGCGTCAGTCCGGCAACGCGCCGGCCGGAGAACGCGCCGGCGCGCATGAGCCTCAACGGCGCACCCATGCCGCAGCCCGGCAACCTCTCGTCCTTCGCCGACCACATGCTGGTGCACGAGCATGCCGTGGTGAAGATCCGCGAGGACATGCCGCTGGATCGCGCCGCGCTGATCGGCTGCGCCGTCACAACGGGCGTGGGCGCGGTGTTCCGTACCGCCAAGGTCGAGCCGGGCTCGACGGTGGCGGTGATCGGGCTGGGCGGCATCGGGCTCTCGGCGATCAACGGCGCGGCGATCGCCGGCGCGGGTCGCATCATCGCCATCGACCGGGTAGCCGCGAAGTCGAACCTCGCCCGGGAATTCGGCGCCACCGATTTCGTCGACGCCTCGGCCGTCGACCCGGTGAAGGAGATCCGTGCCATGACCGATGGCGGCGTCGACTATTCCTTCGAGTGCGTCGGCCTGAAGCCGACCGTCGAGCAGTCCTTCCGCATGATCAGGCGCGGCGGCTGCGCCACGGTGATCGGCATGATGCCGGTCGGCATGCGCTTCGAGCTGTCGGGCGCGGAGATCCTGGGCGAGAAGCGCATCCAGGGCTGCGCCATGGGCTCCAACCGTTTCCGCACCGACATGCCGCGCTTCGTCGACTTCTACATGCGCGGCCTCTTGAAGCTCGACCTGATGATCTCCGGCCGCGTGGCGCTCGAGCAGATCAACGAGGCCTATGCCGAGCTCAAGAAAGGCGAGGTCGCGCGCCAGGTGATCGCCTTCTGATGCCCTACCTCGTCGCAACCGATCTGCCGCGCGAGCCCGCCGGACAGCGCTTCCGCCAGCTGCTCGCGCGGCCCGGCATCCTCGGCATGCCCGGCACGCACAACGGCCTGGCGGCGTTGCAGGCGAAGGCCGCCGGCTTCGAGGCCGTTTATCTCTCCGGCGCGGCGATGTCGGCGTCGATGGGCCTGCCCGACCTCGGCATCATCACCGTCGACGAGGTCTGCTTCTTCATCCGCCAGGTGGCGCGCAGCGGATTGCCGGTATTGGTCGACGGCGACACCGGCTACGGCGAGGCGCTCAATGTGATGCACATGGTGCGTGCCTTCGAGGACGCGGGTGCCGCGGCGGTACACGTCGAGGACCAGCTCCTGCCCAAGAAATGCGGCCACCTCAACGACAAGAAGCTGGCCGATGCGCATGACATGGCCGCAAAAATCGCGGCGGCGGCCAAGGCCAAGCGCCACCTGTTCCTGATCGCACGCACCGATGCGGCGGCGAGCGAGGGCATCGACGGCGCGGTGGCGCGGGCGAAGCTTTATCTGCAGGCCGGCGCCGACGCGATCTTCCCCGAGGCGTTGACCAGCGCCGAGATGTTCCGCGCCTTCGCGCAGGCGATGCCCGGCGTGAAGCTGCTCGCCAACATGACCGAGTTCGGCCGCACGCCGTTCTTCACCGCCTCGGAATTCGAGGCGATGGGCTATCGCATGGTGATCTGGCCGGCGTCCTCGCTGCGCGTCGCCAACAAGGCGCAGGAGGAGCTGTACGCGGCGATCCGGCGCGACGGCGGCGCGCACCGGATGGTGCCGCGCATGCAGACCCGCGCCGAGCTCTACGCCACCATCGGCTATCACGAGTACGAGGCGCTCGACGCCTCGATCGTGCGCACGGTGATACCGAACGGGCCGGCGGATCGCACCGAATGACGCGTCGCAAGTTGGGGGATCATGCAATGAAGGTCATCGGGCTCGCCGCGGTGGCGCTGGCTCTGGCGCTCGCGGCCTGCGGCTTCGTGGGCATCAACACCGCGATCTACACGGTGGACAAGCCGGTCCCGGCCGCCGTGCAGTCGGCCGGCGCCTACCAGGTCGAGGCCTACATCAACCAGGCGCTGACGACCAAAGGCTGGAAGGCCGACAAGGTCCGGGCCGGCGAGCTGCGCGCGACGCAGGAGTGGGACAACAAGTCCGCGGTGATCACGATCCTCTACAGCGCGCAGCGCTACAGCATCGGCCTGCACAGCTCGCTCAATCTCGACGAACGCAACGGCACCATCGACAACCAGTACAACATCCGCATCAAGCAGCTCGAAACCGAGATCGACCGGCGGATGAAGCCGCCGGGTTGACCCGCCATCGTCCACTACCCTTCAGCATGAGCCCGGGGCCACGACACCGACGTCAGCCGCTTCGAGGCGAAGCCGCGTCGGGAGACGAGCTGGCTCTGGTGCCGGCACGGCCGGCGAACCACCGGCCCACGCGGGCAAGTGCGAGATAGACGACGGGCGTCGTGTAGAGCGTGATCAGCTGGGACAGCAGCAGGCCGCCGATGATCGTGATGCCGAGCGGCTGCCGCAGCTCGGAGCCGGCACCGTGCGCCAGCGCCAGCGGAATCGCGCCGAACAGCGCGGCGAGGGTCGTCATCAGGATCGGCCGGAAGCGCTCCCTGCAGGCGTCGAGGATCGCCTCCTTCTCGCCCATCGCGTTCTCGCGCTGATGCGCCAGCGCGAAATCGACGAGCATGATCGCGTTCTTCTTCACGATGCCCATCAGCAGGATCACCCCGATCAGCGCGATCAGGGTGAAGGGCGTGCCGGTGACGAGCAGCGCCAGCAGCGCGCCGATGCCCGCCGATGGCAGCGTCGAGATGATGGTCAGCGGGTGCAGCAGATGCTCGTAGAGCATGCCGAGCACGATGTAGATCGACAGCAAGGCGGCGAGGATCAGCAGCGGCTCGTCGCGCGACTGATCCTGGAAGGCCAGCGCCGCGCCGGCAAATTCGGTCCGCATGCCATCGGGCAGCCCGAGTTCGCGCGTCGCCGCCCGGATGCGGGCCGACGCATCGCCGAGGCTGACCCCGGGCATCAGGTTGAAGGTGATGGTCGAGGCCGGCAGCAGCGATTGCTTGGTCACGGCGAGCGCCGCGGTGCCTCTCTCTATCCGCGCCAGCGAGGCAAGCGGGATCTGCGTGTCGCCGGTGCCGGAGACGTAGATGCCTTCGAGCTGCTCGGGATGCTGCTGCAGCGCAGGATTGATCTCCAGGATCACCCGATACTGGTTGCGCCCCCGATAGATGATGGAAACCTGGCGCTGGGAGAAGGCGTTGTTGAGCGCGCTGGTCACCGCCTGAACGGACACGCCAAGCCGGGCCGCCGCCTGCCGGTCGATCACCACTTGAGCCACCAGCCCGGCACGCTGCTGGTCCGAGTTGAGATCGGCCAGGCCCGGAACCCGGCGAAGCCGCGCAAGCAGCCTGTCGGTCCAGACGGGAAGGGCCGCAAGGTCGGGCGAAAGCAGTACATACTGGTACTGCGCGGCGCCGGCCCGGCCGCCGATCGAGATATCGGGCACCGCCCGCAGGAAGATCTCGATGCCGGCAACCCGCGCCAGCGGCGCCCGCAGACGGTTGACGACGTCGTTGGCGCTCACGCCCGGCCTTTGCTCGAGCGGCTTGAGCGAGATGAACATCCGTCCCTGGCTGACCGAGGCGTTTCCGTTGCCGCCGCCGACGGACGAGCCGACGGCGCCGACCGCGGGATCGGCCAGCACCACGCGCACCAGCCGGTCCTGGAGGCGTGACATCGCCTCGAACGAGGTGTCGGGCGGCGCCCGCGTGATGGCCTGGATCAGCCCTGTATCCTGGTCGGGGATGAATCCCTTGGGGACCACGACGTAAAGCCAGCCGGTCACGCCGACCAGCCCGAGCGTCACCGCCAGAGCCAGCCGCGGCACGCGCAGCACATGGCCGAGCGACCAGAGGTAGCCGCGCGTCACCGCCGCGAGAGCGGCTTCGAACCGACGCGCGAGCCATCCGGGAGATGGCTCCGCCCTCCGGGTCAGATACCCCGCCATCATCGGCGTCACGGTCAGGGAAACCAGGCAGGAGATCGCCACCGCGATCGCCAACGTGACCGAGAATTCCAGGAACAGGCGACCGACGACGCCCGCCATGAACAGCAACGGAATGAAGACCGCGAGCAGCGAGATGGTGATCGACAGCACGGTGAAGCCGATCTGTCGGGCGCCTTCGCGCGCGGCCTCGAGCGGCGAGAGGCCGCGCTCACGCAGCCGCGCGATGTTCTCGATGATCACGATGGCGTCGTCGACGACGAAGCCGACGGAGATGGTCAACGCCATGAGCGATAGGTTGTCGAGCGAATAGCCGACCAGCCACATCACCACGAAGGTGCCCAGGAGCGACAGGGGCACCGACGCGCCGGCCGCCAGCACGGCCGAAACCCGCCGCAGGAACACCGCGACGACCGCGATGACCAGGCTGATCGTGATGAGCAGCGTGCGTTCGACATCGTGCACGCTGGCGCGAATCGTCTCGGAGCGATCGCGCAGCGTGGTCGTGGTGATCCCCTCCGGCATCCAACTCTGGATCTGCGGCAGCAGCGCGCGGATGCCGTCGACCACCTCGATGACATTGGCATCGGCCTGCTTGAACACGATCATGAGGATGGCCGGTCTGCCGTTGTAGGAGCCGCCCTGGAAGCGGTCGCGGACGTCGAGCGCGGCCTTGCCGATCGAGGATATGCGCACGACGGCCCCGTTCGCCGCCTTTACCGTGATGGCGCCGAAATCCGCGGCCTCGTTCAGCCGGTCGTTGACCTGGACGTGCGCGGCTTGCTGTCGGCCATCGAGCAGCCCGGCCGGCTGCGTCACGTTGGCGCCGGCGATTGCCTGCCGCACGTCGTCGAGCGACACGCCCGCCGCGCGCGCCGCCTGGGGATCGATCGTGACACGGACCGCCGGCTGGTCAGCGCCTGCTATGATCACCTGGGAAACCCCGGGCACCTGCGAGAGGCGCGGCGCCGCGAAATTGTCGACCGCGTCGTAGAT